>JAOUDB010000158.1 GCA_029859485.1 Desulfuromonadales bacterium
TTTGATGATTTTGGTGAAAATCTTGCCACGCTTGGCATCCTGCGCGCCTTTGCGGTGCTTGATATTGGCCCATTTACTATGTCCGGCCATGTTCTTACTCCTTTGATGATTGTGAACTTGTAAACAGCCGCTTATCCTAGCATAGGGGATTATCGCGGAACAAGCCTGAGAAAAGAGCCTGAGAAAAGAGAAGCCGACCTTGCGGGTCGGCTTCCATGTACTCTTATCTCGTGAGGACTCTTTAGTGCTCTGAGGGGTTGGTACGGTATTCGACAACCTTGATGTCGTTTTGCAGGTCGTTGACGCCTTCTACCGAGCGGGCCTGCTTTTCAGCAGCTGTTTTCTCCGCGTTAGAGTGGAGTTGCCCTGCGAGTGTGACGATACCATCTTCAACGCTGATCTCGAGCAGGTAGGCGTCGATGTTGTCTGATGACAGGATTGCTATCTCAACTTTTTTGCGAAGGATCAGGTCAGTGAGGAGCTTCTTTCCGCTCGCCTTGACTCCTTCGAGGTTCTCGTCTTTTACACTGTCACAGATGACTTGAACTGCTTTGTCTTCCGAAAGACGCTGCGTGTTGATAACCAGATCGTAGTGAACGCTGTCATCCCAGTCCCGGTCGAAATAGTATTTGATGAAGCCTGCTCTCTGCTGGTCGCTTTTCCTTACCAGGTAGCGGGCACGATCCGGGTCGAGCCATTCGCGCTCGGCCCATCGCTCGACACGATCTTCAAAAGGAGCGATGATTCGGGTTCGCAGAACGCTGTTGACGTCCTTGAGGAGGTCCTGACCGCCACGCCCGTAAATGACTACGTTGCCTTTTAGTGCAGCTTCGAGAATGATCAGTTCGATCAGATGAAGATCCAAAAACTGCTTCGAGTCGAGGGTGTCGACGAAATGTGGGGGCTTCTCATCCGCTTGTTCCACAGCTTCGGGCGATAGCCCATAGGCTTCAGCCGCGGCCATGATCATTTCGCCGTCGATCAGTTGGTAGCCCAGTTTCTCAGCAACTTTATGGGCGACCGGTATGCCGCCGCTGCCCATTTCTCTGGAAATCGTGATAATTGCCATTAGTCAACCTCAATGTTATGCGTTGAAAACTCGTGAAATACTATCAACTTGTTAGCACTCTGACAAGTCCTAACCCGCTTAATTCTTTTCAATATTTTGGTTTGTAATCAAAAGTGTGCCGGGCCTCAACAAAACGAATGGTGCGGGTTTTGGATCGCATAACAATAGAGTGGGTTTCTGCGCCTCCCGAGTAGTAGCGGATGCCACGTAGCAGCTCGCCGCTCGTCACACCGGTTGCGGCGAAAACAACATCCCCGTTGGCCATCTCGTTGCATTGGTAGACTTTGTCGAAGTCGTCAATGCCCATGCCTTTGGCGCGTTCACGTTCTTCATCGTTCATGAATACCAGTCTGCCCTGCATATCTCCGCCCATACATTTCAATGCCGCAGCAGCGAGAACTCCTTCCGGAGCGCCGCCGATGCCAAGCAGCATGTCTACTCCGCTGCCTTCAACTGCGGCAGCGATAGCCGGAGCGACATCACCGTCGGTGATCAGGTGGATGCGAGCTCCAGCTTTACGGATTGCATCGACGATTTTATCGTGACGGGGTCGATCAAGGATCACAACAGTGAGGTCCTCAATATAGCATTTTTTCGCATCGGCAACCCTTTGCAGGTTGACCGTTGGTGATTCGTTGATGTCGATGGCCCCTCTTGCCGTCGGGCCAACAGCAATTTTTTCCATGTACATGTCGGGGGCGTGCAGAAATCCGCCTCGAGGGGCCAGGGCAATCGTTGCGATTGAGCCATTAAGGCCCTTGGCGCAGATATTGGTTCCTTCGAGTGGGTCGACAGCGATATCCACTTCCTGGCCGTTGCCGCGTCCCAGTTTCTCTCCTATATAAAGCATGGGAGCTTCGTCCATCTCGCCTTCGCCGATGACCACTGTGCCGGAAATCTCCATGGAGTCGAGGGAACTGCGCATCGCTGTTGTGGCTGCGTCATCTGCTGCCATTTTGTCGCCTTTGCCAACCCAGCGGCCGCATGAAAGGGCTGCTGCTTCGGTGACTCTGACCAGCTCAAGTGCTAGATTACGATCCATCGGCATTCTCCCGTGGTTTTGCGGTCGCAACAGAGACTTTGTTGCGACCGCTGCGTTTTGGCTCATTCTGTAAGGGTCTTGTATGAAATGCCCTTGCTGTTTGACAGCGGCAGTCATGATGACATTTTTCATAGGGAAAGACAATTTTTTTTGGGTGCAATAATATTGTTTTTTGAATATAGTAAGTCGCTGCTATTGGAGACTAAGGCTGCTCGTTTCTGGTTGAGTTGCTTGTCGTCATCGATTGCCGTTTTCAGTTATAATGACACTGACACCACTATTATGAATCTACTAAATGAGGTCTGGTTATGAGATTTAAGTTTGTTTTCTGCTTTTTTTTACTGCTGATACTGCTTCCGGTTTATGCCAACGCCTCTGTTGCTCGCAATCTGTCTTCTCAGGAGGCCTATGCAATGGTCGGCCAGCGTGGTGATCTTTTCCTCCTTGATGTCCGCACTCCTGGCGAATACCAGCAGGCACGGCTCAATGGGGCTCGTTTGATCCCGATTGATCAGTTTGTGAAGCGCCTCGCAGAGGTTCCCAAAGATCGTCCGGTTCTGGTCTACTGTGCCGTTGGTTCACGCAGCGCCCAGGTCGTTAATTATCTGGCTCGACAGGGCTACCCTGAGATTTACAACCTGTCCGGTGGAATTTATGCCTGGGCCCAAAAAGGGCTTCCTGTTTTGCAGGGTGGCCCTTAGGGGGAGCGAGGGGCGAGGAGTGCGGCGCGGGGAAAGTCAAAAGATAATAATCAGGCCGTTATAGAAGGGCATTCTTTAATGTTTGAAAGAATAGTGCCATAGCCGTGACGACTATACTCGCGACCGAAAAGCAATGTAAGAGTCATCGCCACCAGCAATAACAAGCCTATGACAATCATTAATAGGTCAAATCGCATCTTTTCCTTGTAGCCTCTTACTCGTTTATTCCTACGCGTTGAAAAGAAAGTCTAACAGGTATGCAACGTCCTTTCATCTGGGCTCATCGTGGCGCTTCAAAATTTGCTCCGGAAAACACCATGGCAGCGTTTTCTGCTGCGGTTGAACTCGGAGCTGACGGCCTTGAACTTGATATCCATCTCTCTCGAGATGGTATCCCTGTCGTGATCCACGACGAGTCTCTGGAGAGAACCACTGATGGCCAAGGGCTTGTTGCGGATGCGAGTCTGAAGCAGTTGCAGCAGCTCGATGCCGGTAGTTGGTTCTCCCCCGAGTTTATGCGGGCGCCGCTACCGACCCTTGCAGAAGTTCTGTCAGCGTTTACTGGAAAGCTCAGTCTGAACCTTGAGCTGAAAGAGTATTCAACCGGAGTCGAAGTGCTGTCGTTGCTGCGCCTGCACCCTGATGCTGAAATTATAATCTCCTCCTTTGATTACGACTTGTTGAAAGGTTTGCGCTCGCTCAATGAAGCACTGCCACTGGCGGTCCTTTTTGATGATGGCAACTGGCGGCAGGCGGTTCGGTTTGCCAACGAAATCTCTGCTTGTGCGTTCCATCCTGCGGACAATCTGGTTTGCCGCAGAATGCTGTCCGCGTGTAGAAAACTGGGCCTGCCTGTTTCGGTGTGGACCGTTGATCGGCCTGAACAAGCCAGAAGCTTGGTGAGGATGGGTGTCTCAGGATTCTTCACAAACGATCCAGGCGCTCTTCTCTCGGCCAGGCCAACACTTGTTTCCGCCTTGTAATCGACTCTTGTGCTCCAGAATTGGCTGCGTTAAACTGCCGGCTCGATTTTAAAGGAATGTCGGTTCCTGGCCTCTGATAAGTTGCAGGAGATAAGAATCTTTATGACCTCGCAAGTTCCCCCACAAGAAAACCCTACGCCCCTGTCCGCTTTGCTGCTACAGCAGGTTAAGAGCTCGGATGGCGTCCGCTTTGCAGACTTTATGGAGCAGGCCCTTTATCACCCTGAGTATGGTTATTACATGGCCCCACGCGACCGGATTGGCAAGTCCGGTGACTTTTTTACCTCCAGTAGTGTCAATGCTCTCTTCGGTCGCCTTGTTGCTCGGCAGTTGATGCAGATGTTCCTTTTGCTTGGTGGTGGAGCTTTTCAGGTGGTCGAGCAGGGGGGCGGGGAAGGACATCTGGCCCAGGATATTCTCGATGCAATCGCAGAGGAAGCTCCAGAGCTTTATTCTCAGTTGAAATATACTCTTGTTGAGGTCAGTCAGGACAATCGTCAACGGCAAAGTGAGAATCTTGAAAAACATACTGATCGAGTTGCTTGGTGCTCTTCTGATGATTGGTCAATAGCTTCAGGTTGTTTCCTGTCCAATGAGCTGGTTGATGCCTTCCCTGTACAACTTGTCGAGAAACACGGTGGAGAGCTTCAGGAAGTTTTTGTCACCACCCGTGGTGATGCTTTCGTAGAAGAGTTGCGTGAGCCCGCAGGGCCTAAGTTGGGTGAATATTTTAGCTGGCTCGGTTCGTCTCCCGTGGAAGGGAATCGCGCTGAAGCCAACCTGGCCGCTCCTCTGTGGATGCGACATGTTGGCAAGCGGATTGAAAAAGGCTTTGCGATAACAATAGACTATGGTTATCCGGTCGAAGAACTCTATGCTCCTTATCGAAGGGCCGGAACCTTGATGTGTTACCATCGTCACCAGGCTGACGATAACCCTTATGATCGTGTGGGTGAGAAAGATATCACCGCGCACGTTGATTTTACGGCCTTACAGAAAGCCGGTTGCGAGGTGGGTTTGGAAACACTCTGGTTCGGTGAACAGTATCGTTTCTTGCTGGCACTCGGTTTTTTTGAAGAATTGGTCAAGCTCGAAGCGGCCGCGTCGGATGAAAAGGAAGCACGCGCCTTGCGCCTTACTTTGAAAAATCTGATTATGCCGGAGGCGGGGATGGGAGAAACTTTCAAGGTCCTTGTTCAGGGCAAGAATGTTGGCTCACCGGAGTTGTTCTGTAGCCGTGCAATCGGTGCGATCCCTTTCGGTTGAGACAGCAGAAGCTTTCGATAGGGCATAAAATCCCCCTGACTATGAAATATATCAGTCTTTCTGTTAAACTGGTGCTGTTCCGGGTTAACGGAAGCGAACAAAGCAGGTTTTCTACTAACTAACAATAAGAGATTAAGGAGATAATTCGATGAAAGAAAAGGTCCAAGAAGTCCTTGAGCTGGTTCGTCCTGCGTTGCAGGCCGATGGTGGCGATGTTGAACTGGTTGATGTTACCGACGACGGTATCGTCAGCGTCAGGCTGACCGGCGCATGTGGCTCCTGCCCCATGTCAACCATGACTCTGAAGATGGGTATCGAGAGAACTCTCAGGGACAAGCTTCCTGAGGTTAAAGAGGTGGTCCAGGTCTGATGACCAGACCGCCAGGGGAGGCCTCCATGATCAAAGTCAAAACCTTCGGCGAACCTTTACAGCCTTTCAGGGCGCAACGTGAGCTTGGTGAACTGGATGAACGAGTGAACCGGTTTGTCAGTGAAAACAACATTACCAGAGTCCTGTCTGTGAGCGACTCAACGACGGTCGAAGCAGGAAATACCTGTGGCCTGATTCGCGTGCTGGTGTACGAGGAGTAGGCTGTCATAGTGGCGGTTGCCGACCATGTAAAAATAACGGGGGCGTCTCTAGGTGAGATGCCCCCGTTGTCTTTGCGGGATGAACCTTCAGTGTGCAACCCGAAGACTTAAGTGTCCAGTCTTTCTGCTTGCTTTTTGATTTTTGCCGCCATCGCCTGGTCTACGACGCAGATGTGATTTTTTAGCCAGTCCCGCAAGAAGGTCAGTGTTTGCAGGGAGATTGCGGCTTCTCCATGGCGGTGTCTGCTTTCCAGGTCGGCAAGGGTTTCCGCCATGCGTTTGTGTTCCTGGAAATGCTTGCTCTGGTCCGGGGCTCCGCACTCAACCATGTAACGTTCTTCTTTAACGAAGTGATCCTCCGTGTAACGCTTCAGCGCTGAAAATATTGGCAGAAGCAGGGCGCCACCGCTTCCGTCCTGCATTGCTTCATAAAGGTCATTGATCAAGTTGACCAAACCCTTGTGGTCACGGTCGATTTCATCGATGCCTGTTCGGTAATTGTCATCCCAGACAAACAGCATGTTATTATTCCTTTTCAGTAAAAGCGGGGTATTCGCAGAATTATATGATAACAATATATACTATTGTTTGGTATTTTAAAACACTGTTTGTTGTTTTTTAAAATTTTATTTGCCTGTTTATGCAGAGACGAATGGAGGTGGCTGTTTGTTGAAGTGATTCGTAGAAAAGTCCAAGGCGAGTCATGACGTCTGCGTCAAT
>JAOUDB010000159.1 GCA_029859485.1 Desulfuromonadales bacterium
ATCCCTGAACGAGACACAGGTCCCAACGCAACCGATAGTTCCTACGGAGCAAATAGTGCCTACGGAGCAAATAGTGCCTACGGAGCAGATAGTGCCTACGGAGCAAATAGTGCCTACGGAGCAAATAGTGCCTACGGAGCAAATAGTGCCTACGGAGCAAATAGTGCCTACGGAGCAAATAGTGCCTACGGAGCAAATAGTGCCACCCGTTGAAGCCGTTCCACTCGAAGTACTTTCTGAACAGGTGGAAATCGGTGCGCCCATCGTTTTGCCGATGCCCGAAAAAGGCCCTGCTGTCATTAACTTTTCCGGGCCAAAAGAGGTTAAAAAAGGTTCTGAGTTTTCTCTTGCCGTACAAGTCAAAGACGTAGAGAAACTTTACAGCGCACCTCTTTTTGTCAAATATGATCCGGCTAGTCTCGAGCTGATGAGTCTCAATGAGGGGGGCTTCCTCAAGCAAGATGGCCAGTCCACGGTTTTTTCCAGCAGCCCTAATCGCACTACGGGGCAGGTTATTGTCGGTTACAAACAGGGAACCGGCGGTAAGGGCGCTTCAGGGGAGGGGGTTTTATTTAACCTGAACTTCAAAGCTCTCGCAGAGGGTGAGACAACGCTTGAAGTGAATCGCGTCAATTTCCGTAACCCGGAAGGTGTCCGGCTGCAGGTTGCTCCTGAGACGGTCACAATAGAGATCCGTTGATTCTGTCGCGCTACATATCGAAGGCCAAGGGACAACGTGGCCTGACGCTCCTGGAGATGATTATTGCTCTGGCGATTCTGGCTGTTCTCGCCACGGTGGTTGTACCGATGGCCGAAGTCACAGCGATGCGTGGCAAAGAATTGGAACTGAGGCGCTCTTTGCGCGAAATTCGTACCGCGATTGATCATTACAAGGCTGATTTTGATAAGGCTGTAGAAGAAAAAAAGATTATTGCTGCGATCGACGAAACCGGCTATCCGGAGGACCTTGAGTCTCTTTTGGAAGGCGACGATTGGGGCGGTCTCTACCCTTATAAACGCAAATATCTGCGGCGTTTGCCGAAAGACCCTTTCGACGAGTATGATGAGGGCTGGGGGTTGCGTTCATACAAGGACGACCCGGATTCGACTTTTTACAGTGGTGACGATATTTACGATGTTTATTCCCAGAGTCAGAGAATGGCCCTGGATGGTACACCTTACAACACGTGGTGAAACGCATGAGCTTGCAAGATAAAAAAAGATCACAGCGGGGTTTTACGCTGATCGAGTTGCTGATCGTCATGTCCATCATCGGCATCCTGGCCAGCATTGTGGTGCCGAGCTACCAGCGCAACCTGATAAAGGCCCGCGAAGCAGTACTGATGGAAGACCTCCACCAGATGCGTCGTGCTATCGATGCTTATTTCGCCGATAACATCAAATATCCCGAGTCGCTCGAGGACCTGGTCGCCAGTAAATACCTGCGTGACATACCTCGTGACCCCTTCACTAAGGAAACCGATACCTGGGAAGAGGTTGCACCGACCCCTTCCATTGAGGGTGAGTTTGCAGAGGGGGGGCTGGAAGATGTACACAGCGGCAGCGACCTGATCGGGCTGAACGGTATTCCTTACCGGGATTGGTAGACACCAGGTTCTAGACTCTGTCAGAAACTGTCATTATGTGACTGGGCCTGACTCTGTTCCCTTTGGTTCTCGTCAGGCTCAGCCTGTCATTTTTAATTCTATATTTACAGATGCAGGATTATGATTCAGCTCTTTAATGTCTGCAAGGCATACCAGCGTGATCAGAACGCCCTGAGCGATGTCACTCTCAAGGTCGAGAAGGGTGAATTCGTTTATCTGACCGGGCCCTCTGGTGCGGGTAAGTCCACCCTGCTCAAACTCCTCTACTGTGCTGAACGCCCTACGCGTGGACAAATCCTTGTGAACGGGCGCAATATCACCCGTTATGGGCCTGCTCGTATCCCTTATCTTAGGCGCAATCTCGGTATCATCTTCCAGGATTTCAAATTACTGAAACGACGTACTGTCTTTGAAAATGTCGCTTTTCCTTTAGAGGTTCAGGGTCGCAAGCGATTTGAAATCAGCAAGAAGGTCTACCAGGCCCTGAAAAGCGTTGGGCTTGAACATCGCCTCAATCATTACCCTTTACAACTCTCTGGTGGAGAACAGCAACGGGTAGCTGTCGCACGGGCCTTGGTGGTTGATCCACTGATCCTGTTGGCGGACGAGCCGACAGGGAACCTTGACCCGGAAGTGACTCTTGATATCATGGGTCTCTTCAAAGGGGCGAATGCCCGCGGCACAACCATTATTATGGCGACACATGATCGCAGCTTGATTCGTGAGTTCCCCAGACGGATTGTTTCGCTGGATGCGGGTCGTCTTGCCAACGATGATTTGCCACTCTTTCGTGGCACTGCTGTTAAAGCGGGGCAATCCTGATGCTCTTACGCTCTGGTTATTTCTTGAAACGTGCCTTGCGTAACATGCGGCAAAGCCCTGTGCTGAGTCTGGCCTCGATAGGCACTGTCGCGGTCGCTCTGGCTCTTTTGGCCTTTTTTACCATCGCCGTTCTGAACGTTCAGCAACTGACCGCTTCATGGGGTGAGAACCTGGCTGTGGTTGCTTACCTCGAGGATGTCCCGGAACAAAAAGTTGTTAATGGCTGGATCAAAGAGATAGAGAGCTATCCGGAGGTAGGAAAGGTCACCTTCGTTTCTCGCAAGGCCGCGCTTGAGCGTTTTAGCCAACGACTCGGTGACGATGCGGACCTGATAGAGGGTCTTGGCGAAGATGTCTTGCCTGCCTCCCTGGAGATCGCTCTTGGTAGAGAGTGGCGCAACAAGTCGTCTTTGACTTCGGTTGTCGAACGATTACGTAAGGATCAGCGCTTTTCTGACCTGCAATATGGCCAGGGCTGGCTGGAGAAGCTGGAGGCTTTTCTCCTCTTGCTGCGCGTGGCGGGTTCGGCGCTCGGTGGCTTCCTGGTTTTTGCGGCATTGATCATTGTCGCCAACACGATCAAACTGACTCTCTATGCGCGTCAGGATGAACTCGAGGCAATGGCGATGGTTGGTGGGACGTCACTGTTCATCAAACTGCCTTACCTGGTTGAGGGTGCACTTCAGGGGCTCCTTGGAGGATTAACCGCACTCGGTTTGAGTTTTCTTATATTTCAGATTATTCTGCAAAAAACCCTGGGCAGTCTGCTGTTGATCACCGGTATCGACACGATTCATTTCCTGCCGCCTGTCTGGCAAGGTTCGTTGGTGGTTGGGGGCGGGCTCATCGGCTTGATGGGTAGTCTTTTTGCCTTGCGTAAGTTTGTACGTTTCGGAGTGTCATGAAAAGGCTGCGTGACGCAATCGGCAAGAGGGTTTGTACGCTTTTGTTTGTCGGTCTTGCCGTCTCATTTAACCTGTCTCCTGTTGCGGCTGACGACCTGAATGAGAGCAAAGAACGCCTCAATAAGATCCAGAAACAGATCGAAGAGGCTATGCTAGGGCTGCGTAACAAAGAGTCGCAAAGCGGCACCCTCTCGGAAGAACTTGCTCGTCTCTCTTCTGAAACGCGCAGAATTGAAAGGCTGACTCAAAAAAGTAACCAGCAACTCTTAGAGCTTTCTGCTCGCCTGGAAAAACAGCGCCATTCCCTCAAAGAGATTGAACAGCAGCAGGGCCAGACAGAACAACAGATTCGTCAACGTCTCGTGGTCCTCTACAAAACTGGCGAAGTCGGTTTGATCAAGGCGTTGCTCTCAGAGGCGGAAAGTCCGCGTGAAATTGCCGAAAAGTATGCTTTCTTGTCCAGAATGGTCAGACATGATCGTGCCTTGCTCGTTGAATACCGCCAACAATCGGAGTCTCATCGTGTTCTTATGGTTGAGTTAGAAGCTTTGCGTAAAAAGCAAGCCGCTGTGGTCGACCGCCGCAAAGACGAAAAGGAAGCTCTTCGGAGAGCAAGAAACAGTAAAAAAACTCTGCTGGCTAAAGTGAATCAGGATGCTGACCTGTTGCAAGGCGTTGTGCAGGAATTAAAGGCCAAGGCCTTGCGTCTTAACGGGCTCGTTAAAAAACTTGAAACAGAGCAGACGCAACCCTATACTGGGTCTTTGGATGGCCTTTCTTCGCAGAAGGGCCGTTTGTTTTGGCCTGTACCAGGCAAGCTCAGGGTTGGTTTTGGGACCAGCCGTCATGGCGATCTTGGTACGCTCATAGAGAGTCATGGCTTCGATATAGAAGCGGCTTCCGGAACCCCTGTGAATGCTGTGGCTACAGGTAGAGTCATCTTTGCCAAACGTCTGCGTGGTTATGGTAAACTGATGATTGTCGACCATGGAGAAAAGTTTTATACGCTCTATGCTCATGTGGCACGTTTCACAAAGAAGCTTGGAGACATGGTTGCTGCTGAGGAAGTGATAGCTTTCTCTGGCTTTGAAGGTCGGGATGCCGTCTATTTCGAGATTCGCCAGGGGGGCAAGCCTCTTGATCCATCGAGCTGGTTGAGACCGCGTTAATATCTGGAGGGAAACATGCGTCAAAATAAACGACCAATTCTTCTGCTGACCAGCGTTCTTGTGCTGTTGTTTGGTCTTCTCTTGTTCGGTCGTATTGATGTGCGTCAGGCCGATGCCGCGACAGACTACCAGGAGCTGCAGTTGTTTACGGACGTGCTGACGATCGTCAAGCGTAGCTACGTGGAAGAGGTGACAATCAAGGACCTGGTTTATGGTGCAATCGATGGGATGCTCGCTTCACTCGATCCTCATTCAGGCTTCATGTCTCCGGATATTTACAAGGAGATGAAGGTTGACACCCGTGGCGAGTTTGGGGGCCTTGGTATTGAAATATCTCAACGAGACGGGATACTGACCATCGTTTCGCCTATTGAAGACACGCCCGCTTCACGTGCCGGTTTACAGGCCGGCGACCATATCCTGAAAATTGAAGATGAGTATACAAAGGATATGGAAATCATGGAGGCTGTGCAGCTCATGCGTGGCAAACCAGGGACTTCAATTTCTATTACAATCATGCGGTCAGATTTTGAGAAGCCTCAGCCTTTTATCCTTGAACGTGAAGTCATCAAGGTCAAGAGTGTAAAATCAAGGACTCTCGAAAATGGCTTTGGTTATGTCCGTCTGGCCCAGTTCCAGGAACGCTCCGGCGAGGATCTTAGCAAAGCCCTGGACAGGTTGCGGAACGAAAATGACGGTTCCTTAAAGGGGCTGGTGCTGGATCTTCGCAACAACCCCGGCGGTCTTCTGGACCAGGCTGTTGAAGTGAGTGATAAGTTCATCACTGAAGGTTTGATCGTTTATACCAAGGGACGCGAAGACGATGCGCAGATGGAGTTTTCAGCTTTGCGTAGCGGCACCGAACCTGATTACCCAATGGTTGTTCTTATAAACGGTGGCAGTGCCAGTGCTTCGGAGATTGTCGCAGGAGCCCTGCAGGATCAAGGTCGTGCGGTGATTATGGGGACGCAAAGTTTTGGCAAAGGTTCGGTACAAACGATCATTCCGCTGAGTGATGAATCTGGTCTGCGTCTGACGACTGCGAAATATTACACGCCGAACGGGACTTCGATTCAGGCCCGGGGCATTGTTCCTGACATCGAAGTGATCCAGAGCGAAGTGAAAAACGTTAGAGATATGAGTCATTTCCGGGAAAAGGATTTGAAGAATCATTTCAATACAGAAACTAATGGCGACGACGCCCCCCAAGAGGAAGAGACTCTCCTCGATGAAGAAACCCGCAAAGACTTTCAATTGATGCGTGCCCTTGACCTGCTTAAAGGCTGGACGATTTTCCAGGGTTTGAAAGCAGCCTGAATCGACCCTTTATCGGTCTAACCAAGAAGAGTTGTCGATGACGAAACGAACCCAGCGGCGCCGCCCGAAAAAGCGGCGCCCTGATTTTTTATTGAAAAACAAGCTCCTGCTGTTGATTCTGGGAGTGGCCGGCCTGCTGGTCTTCGGCATGGTGTTCTTTGCTCGTATGGAAGAACAACCATCCGCTCCGGCTCCAAAGCCTGTGGCGAAGCAGCAGGTGGGTCCCCTCAAGAAAGTTCATGCAGAGGTTGAGGCGTTTCTGGCTGCTCTTAATGTTTCCGGCAACGACATTCAGCGGAATCTCAGTTATGAGCCTGCCCTCTACATGCTTGAAGGCGCCTTCCCTGCTCCTGAACTGGTTGACGGGTTTAAGGCCCGAATCCAGCAACTCCCCGGTGACTATCTCGTTCGTTTCCGTGAATCCAACTCACTGACGGTTGAGAAAAATCGACGCACTCTGATCGTTCTCCACTTTGTATCGCCGGAACCGGATCTGCCTGACGGACCTCTTGTGACGATTATCATGGATGATCTTGGCAGGAGCCTTT
>JAOUDB010000160.1 GCA_029859485.1 Desulfuromonadales bacterium
GCCCGTTCGATCTCTTTGCCGGTTTCGTCTTTGGAGTGGTAGATGCGTCGTTGGCTGTGACCGCCTTCTCTGGTCAAATCGTAGGACTGGTCTTCTTTACGGGAGAAGTTGACGCCCCATTTGATCAAATCTTCTATAGCTTTCGGACCATTTTCGACCACCATGCGGACGATTTCATCGTCGGGGAGCCAAGCTCCGGCTTCCATGGTATCCTTAATATGTTGCTCAAAAGAGTCGTCGGCATTGGAGACAGCTGCGATGCCGCCTTGAGCGAGTCTGGTTGCGGTCGTCGAGATATCCCTCTTTGTAATCAATGCAACCTTGCCACGTTCTGCGACTGACAGGGCGTAGCAGAGGCCGGCGATGCCGCTGCCGACTACGAGGAAATCAGATGTTATCTTCATATGGGAGATGGCCTGTGGTTTGCAAAGTGAATCAATAATGTTAAATCACAGCTCTTTTCAGGGAAACTCATTATCCGAGCGCAACAGGTCCCTGTCAAGACCTAAACTTGTTGAAATACAGAGGTTTTTCATATATATAGGAGTGATGAAAGGTCCCTTTTGATGGTTCTCGTGCGTAACATAGCTTTTATTGTCGTGCTCCTCATGTCGCTATTTGTGGTGATTCCACCTGCAGATGCTGACATTTATCGTTATGTGGACGCCAGTGGTCGCGTGCATTTTACCGATACACCGACTCACGGTCGCTACGATATGTACATGAAAGAAGAGGCCCCGGTTAAAGCTTCCAATCGTTCCTATCTTGATATTATTCGTCGTCACGCCACTTCGTATCAACTTGAAGAAGCCCTGGTTAAGGCAGTGATCAAGGTCGAAAGTGATTACCAACCAAGGATCGTCTCCCGCAAGGGTGCTCAGGGCCTGATGCAGTTGATTCCCCAAACAGCGAAGGATCTCAAGGTCTCAAACCCTTTCGACCCTTATGAAAACATCCGCGGTGGAAGTGAGTACCTGCGCATGATGCTTGACCTGTTTAACAATGATGTCGAATTGGCCCTGGCTGCCTATAACTCGGGACCAAGCACGGTCAAGCGCTACGGGGGTATCCCTCCTTACGATGAAACCCAGAAATATGTCAAAAAAGTTAAGCGCTATCTTGATTATTATCGTCGAGTTGGTGACACCCTCCTATGAATCTGCGCATCGGCTTACTTAACCTGCCTAACCTGTTAACCCTCGCACGCATTGCTGCTGTGCCGATTGTAGTCATCCTGTTGCTCTCAGATAGTCGTGTCTCCAGCATGTGGGCAGCGGCAATCTTTGGGTTGGCTGCAGTGACCGATTTTATCGATGGCTGGCTGGCGCGCAAGTGGGGTGTTGTTACCGTCCTTGGGAAATTTCTCGACCCCCTCGCAGATAAACTGATTGTTATGGCGGCCCTGATCATGCTGATCCCTCTCGACCGGGTTCCAGCATGGGCGGTGTTTGTGATTCTTGCACGTGAAATGATTGTTACTGGCTTGCGTTCAATCGCTTCGTCAGAAGGTATCATTATCGATGCCAGCGATCTCGGCAAGTACAAGACGATTTACCAGATGATCGCCATCCCTGGCCTGATGCTACATTACGACTACTACTGGTTCTTCGGTCTGGAGTGGGGGGCCTTCCAAGTAAATATGCATAACTTCGGCATTTTCTTCTTTGCTATTGCTTTTGTCTTAACCCTCTGGTCCGGAATTGATTACCTGCAGAAGTTTTTCCGTGTCTTTGCTCGTTAATCTTTTTCAAAAGGTTGAAAATTTCGGTTGACTTGTTCGGAGGGCTTTTGCTATAAAGTGCATCCGTTGGCACTGACCGCCGACAATTTTGCGGGACTAACTCAGTGGTAGAGTGCGACCTTGCCAAGGTCGAAGTCGCGAGTTCGAATCTCGTGTCCCGCTCCATAAAATAATGCCCCATGGCTTCATCGCCATGGGGCTTTTATTTTGTCTGCAATTCAAACAGAAAAGAACACTCTTCTGAAAATAAATCGGTACGCTTCACCCCCTCTGGAAAACCACTAATTAATAAAGGCATTCAGCTTTTAAAATGATTGGCTTTTCCTGTTTTGTTATTGACACTCGAGAGCCCGAAAAGTTAAAAAGACAGTTCTGTTTATCTGTTGTTATTTATGTGCTGTTTGTGTATTCAAACATATTTTAAGGGTTTTTCTTTTGAGGAGGAGAATGATGATGAAGAAACTGTTGGTTGCAACTTTTGCCTTGGCCTTCGTTGCCTGTTTTGGCTCTGTTGCCATTGCTGAAGAAGCTGTCCTTTCCGTGTCTGACTGTGTCAAGTGTCACAATGAGCAGCCAGCTCAAATCGCTGCAGATGGCGCGTCGCATAAAACTGAAATTGATTGCCAGGCCTGTCATGAAGGACATCGTCCCAGCTCACCTGAAAATATCCCTTCTTGTAGTAACTGCCATGAAGGAAGCGCTCACTATGAGATAGAGGCTCCCTGCCTGAGCTGCCACAACCCACATCAGCCCCTCAACGTGACCTTGGAAGGCGAGCATAAAGCTGTTTGCGTTTCCTGTCACTCTGGTCCTAACCAGGAGATGGTTGCAAGCCCGAGCAAGCACGCAACTTTCGCTTGTAATTTCTGCCATGCAGACACCCACGGCAATATCCCGAGCTGTGTTGATTGCCACGAGCCTCACAGCGAGTTGATGACTCAGGCTGACTGCGCCACTTGTCACCAGGCCCACAAACCACTTGGTTTGACTTATCCTGCAACGACTGAGTCCCAGCTCTGTGCCTCTTGCCATGATACGGCTTTTGCAACTCTTGCTGCGAGCAAGGCCAAACACAGCCAGATCTCTTGCGCTACCTGTCACGCTGACAAGCACATGACAGTTCCTGAGTGTACTGATTGCCACGGTCTGCCCCACGCTGAAAGCATGCACAAGCGTTTCCCGAAATGTGGTGAGTGTCATAACGTTGCTCACGATCTCAACAACTGGCCTGCTAAGTAAACAAGAAGAGATAAGGTCTTGTAATTTAAAGTTGTTTTTGTTTCAAGTTGTGTTGTCGCCCTGGCTGGATTTTTCCAGCCAGGGTTTGTTTCTGCTGCCTGGCGTCAATGACATCAGGTTGATACAGCCCTTATACGATGTAACCATGGCTCTGCTGCAAACGCTAGAGTGTGGCTAGTACCATGGAGAGCCCCATAACAAGAAACATTTGGAAATGATTCCGAATTGTTTGACCTGTCATATTGACGTGCATGACCTGCTGGTTAAGTCGTGGACACTGTTCATTTATAATATGCACCCCGAGGGGTTGGCCTGAACGGGCCAACCCCTTTTTGTGTTGGTTCTATGACCCCAAAAACATTTAACGCAGAGGCGTAAAGAGCGCAGAGGAAAAACGCTTCAAAACCTTCAAATGGCTTGATTCTGACTATTTCCTTCTGCGTCTCCGGGTCTGCGTTAATAAATAGCTTGAATTTGCTTTGCCTTCGTTATGCGTATAGGTTCGCCTATCTGATGGCACGGGCGTGAGGCCATGGTCGTTCACTTATTGAGTCCCGTTGATCTAGGAGTCTTTTCTATGCTGCAGTTACAAGGCCTTGTCGGCCTCTTCACTCTGGTCGCCCTGGCGTGGGGCCTTTCTGAAAGCCGCAAGGACATCAATTGGAGAACGGTAGTCATAGGCCTTCTCCTGCAGTTTGCTCTGGCTTTGATCCTTGTTGAGCTTCCGGTCAGCCGGTTGCTTTTTGTGTGGCTGAACAATGCTGTGCTGGCGATTGAACAGGCAACCATGGCCGGCACCTCTGTCGTTTTTGGCTACCTTGGCGGCGCACCATTGCCTTTTGAGGAGTCCTTCCCGGGGAGTTCTTTCGTTCTGGCGTTTCGGGCCTTGCCCCTGGTACTTGTGATCAGCGCGCTCTCTTCTCTGCTTTTTTACTGGCGGTTTCTGCCGTTGGTTGTTAAGGGTTGTAGCTCCCTGTTACAGAGAACTCTCGGGATAGGTGGGGCTCTTGGCGTCAGCGCTGCCGCGAATGTTTTTGTCGGCATGGTCGAGGCTCCATTGCTGGTCAGGCCCTATCTTCTGCAGATGACTCGTGGAGAGCTGTTTGCGGTCATGACCTGTGGTATGAGTACCATCGCCGGTACCGTACTTGTTCTTTACGCTTCAATCCTGCAGCCTGTGATACCGGATGCGTTGGGACACATTCTGACGGCTTCCCTGATCAGCGCACCTGCTGCCCTGTCTGTCGCTTTGCTGATGGTTCCTCACTCCGGAGAGCTGACCACAGGCACTCTGAAACCGTCGCTTCAGGCGCAAAGTGCCATGGACGCCATTGTCCATGGCACACTTGAAGGTCTAAAGCTTTTACTTAATATTATCGCCTTGTTAATTGTCTTTATTGCAATGGTTGGTATCGTCAATAGCTGTCTCGGCCTCTTGCCTTTTGTAGATGGTACAGCACTTACATTGCAGCGCCTTCTTGGCTGGCTCTTTGCCCCTTTAGCCTGGGCTATTGGCATCCCCTGGCACGAATCAGCGGTTGCCGGCAGCCTGCTTGGTACGAAAACCATTCTCAATGAGCTGGTCGCATACCTGGACTTGTCAGCTCTCGGGGCTGAGGACTTGAGCGAACGAAGTCGACTCATCATGACCTACGCACTCTGTGGCTTTGCGAACCTTGGCAGCCTGGGGATCATGCTGGGAGGGTTGGGTGCGATGGCCCCGGAGCGGCGCGAAGAGATCGTTTCGCTCGGGTTTAAGTCGATTCTCAGTGGCACCATGGCAACCTGCATGACTGGAGCTGTGGTTGGCCTGCTGATTTAACTCTTCAGCGTTGGAGGCAGTTCTCTGGTATTCTATTAGCAGTTCTTTTTTAAAACTCTCTGCTTGTTAATATTTTTATGGAGACATTAACTCCCGTCATGATCGTTCGATATCGGTTGCAACTGTTCCTTGCTCTGTTTATTGTTTTGTTCGCCTGGGGCGTTTTCCCCGAACAGGCCTCGGCTGAGATGCGCCTCTTTGAACTTCAACACCGTCCGGTCGGTGAACTTGCCGAGATGGTTCGCAGTTTGCTTGGTGAGGAGGCCAGAGTCGCCACAGATCGAAACACTTTGGTTGTTAATGCATCACCTTCGGCGCTTGATGAGGTTGCTCGTCTGGTTGATTCTTATGACCGTTCCAAGCAGATGCTGCGCGTCACTATTGAACAGGGCAAAACCTTATCAGGTCATGAACGTGGCGTCAGCACCTCCGGGCGTCTTCAGAATGACGATAGTCGTATTGTTATTGGTTCTTCTGGGAAAAAATCTCCTGAAGGCGGCTCGACAATCATTGTCGATTCCGGTCAGAATCGACTCAAGCTTCGTGGCACTGACAGTCGTTATCGGGAGAGCCGGCAGGTCAGTCAGTTTGTCTCAGTGCTGGAAGGCGAACCCGCTCTTGTCAGCGTCGGTCGTGCGGTACCCTTTACCAGCCAGATGTTGACTTACTGGAGGCAGCATCCAGGTTTTATTGCGACGACTTCCTATGAGAATGTGGATACGGGATTTGAAGTCCTGCCGACCTTGTATAATGGTATGGTAGAGATAGAGGTCAGGCCTTTTATGGCTTCCCTTGATCGAGACAACCCACAGCAAATTGTTTTTCATGAATTGGCAACGAAGGTCAATGTCCCGGTAGGCGCTTGGTACGAGCTCGGTGGCCATATGCAGGCTCAGGATGACCTGAGCCGTGAGATTTTAGGTGCGGGCAGGGGGAGTGCACAGAATGGCTCTTCGGTCCGTGTAAAAGTAGAGACAGAGTAACTGTCAGACAAGACCTGTTAGGTCTTTTGTCCAACCTGCAGAAGGAGCAGCTTATGGCTGTTGTTGAAATCAGTGTCGCACCTCTTGGTACAGCGACTCCTGGCGTTTCCCGTTATGTGGCCGCTTGTGTTGAGCTTGTGGCTGCCTCCGGCCTGGTTTACCAGCTGAACCCTATGGGAACGGTCATTGAAGGTGATATTGATGAGATCTTCGCACTCTTGCGTAAAATGCATGAAGTCCCTTTTGGCCAAGGTGCCGAACGGGTTTCGACACTGATCAAAATTGACGATCGTCGTGACCAGGGAAGTCATGGCTTGCAAGGTAAGATTGATTCTGTTCTGGATAAACTGAAAAGCGACTCCTGATCTTCTGCAATAAGGAATTTGAGCTTGACACGGTACGTGCCCTTTGGTATTCAAGACACTCTTTTTTTGATGGCTCCGTCGCCAAGTGGTAAGGCAGAGGTCTGCAAAATCTCCATCACCAGTTCGAATCTGGTCGGAGCCTCCAAAATCAACAGGTCAG
>JAOUDB010000161.1 GCA_029859485.1 Desulfuromonadales bacterium
CGCTGAACCCCCTCGAGTCCTTTCGATCGATGCCGGCGTGGATGTCTTGGTAATGGTCACGCTTTTTCCCTCCAGATTTAAAGCCAAACAAAAATAAAATCTTCTTGAGTCATTTGTTAACGCAGAGTCGCAGAACGCAGAGAAAAAACGTCTTGTCTTGTTGTAAATGTTTCATTTCTGTCAATTTTCCTTCGCACCTTTGCATTAAACCTTCTTTAGGGGTTATGACGTCGATTTTTTTTCTTGCCAAAAAACTCGGGCTGTTATATCAAGAAAAGCTGATGTATAAAAATTATTGGAATTGATGTATGTTGAGTCTTTTTAAAGTTCTGGCTGATGGTACCCGTTTGCGTCTCCTGCGTATTTTGCGCCAGGGTGATTTTACGGTACAGGATCTTACGCAAATCCTAGGTATGGGGCAGTCCCGCATCTCACGTCATTTAAAGCTCATGAGTGAGGCAGGCCTTCTGCAGGTCGAAAAGCAGGGGACCTGGCACTACTATCGCTTATCTCTCGAAGAGGGTTTTTTGAGTGATCTATGGGCCTCAGTTGAGCCCCGCCTCGCAGAGCTTGAAGGGCAGGAAAGAGATGCTCTTGGCGTCATGCAGGTCATGTCGGAGAGGCGCAAGCGGAACCAGGAATTTTTCAACCAACATGCACGGGACTGGGACAACATTCATGTCGAATTGCTGAACCTGCCGGATTATCAGGATCGACTGCTTGCCATGATCCCGTCAGGTGGGCTGGTGGTGGAAGTTGGCGTCGGGACCGGTAGCCTCTTGCCTCTGCTGGCAAAAAAGGGTGAACGAACTCTTGGCCTCGACCATTCCCCTTCGATGATCAAACTCGCAAGAGAAACAATTGATCAGCAGCAACTTACAGGTAAAGTGGACGTTCGCCTCGCCGAGATGAATCATCTGCCATGCGCTAACGCTTCAGCACGGACGGTGGTCCTGAACCAGGTTTTGCACCATGCAGAGCAACCTGTCGAGGTGTTCAGGGAGATCGCTCGTGTCCTCGAACCGGGGGGGGCTTTGGTTGCTGCGGACCTGACCCGTCACGGTCATGACTGGGCCCGTGAACGCCTGGCGGACCAATGGCTTGGATTTAAAGAAGAAGAACTCGAGAAGTGGTTGGCTGATACCGGCATGGTGCTGACGGAATACCTGGAGGTCGAAGCGATCTCAGGTCAACAGTCGGTGTTATTGTTTAAAGCCGTCTTTCATAAACATCATTCTGAATCATTGATTCAGGAAAACAGAAAATAACGGAGGATTTGTTAGATGACCGATTTTAAAGTATTGGACCTTTCCCTGGCGACCTTGGGGCGCAAGGAGATGGATTTAGCGGAAGTCGAAATGCCCGGATTGATGGCTTTGCGTGATGAGTATCGCAACCAGTTCCCACTCAAGGGTGCCCGCATTACAGGCTCTCTGCACATGACGATTCAGACCGCAGTACTGATCGAAACATTGGTCGACCTCGGTGCACAGGTTCGTTGGGCGTCCTGTAATATCTTCTCGACCCAGGACCAGGCGGCGGCAGCTGTTGCTGTTGGTCCGAATGGAACGCCTGAAAATCCCCAGGGTGTACCGGTTTATGCCTGGAAAGGGGAGACTCTGGAAGAATACTGGTGGTGTACCGAAAAGGCTTTGAACTGGCCGAACGGTGAGCTGCCGAACATGATCCTCGACGATGGCGGCGATGCCACCATGATGGTTCTTTACGGCAGCGAGTGGCAAGAGTCAGGGGCTCCGACCATTAATGCGGATGATCCGGAAGATTGGGTTGAATTGGTCAACTGTCTGAAAAAGACCCTGGACAATAAATCTGTTGACTGGCAAGCGATCTGCAACTCGATAAAAGGCGTCACCGAGGAGACGACGACAGGTGTCCATCGTCTCTATCAATTGCAGAAGGAAGGCAAACTGCCATTCCCGGCGATGAACGTTAATGACTCGGTCACCAAGAGCAAGTTTGACAACGTTTACGGCTGTCGTCACAGCCTCATTGACGGCATTATGCGCGCGACTGATGTCATGCTCTCTGGAAAGGTGGCTGTGGTCTGTGGCTACGGGGATGTTGGCAAAGGCAGTTGCCAGTCTTTACGCGGTCAGGGTGCCCGGGTCATCGTGACCGAGATCGACCCGATCTGCGCTCTGCAGGCATTGATGGAAGGTTATGAAGTCAAAACCCTTGAGGACGTGGTAGCCGACGCAGATATTTTTGTGACCACAACCGGAAACAAGGATGTTATCCGCGTCGAGCATATGGCCCAGATGAAGCACAATGCCATTGTTGGTAATATCGGCCACTTCGATAACGAAATCGATATGGCGGCGATGGCAAAGGTCGACGGCATCAAAAAAGTCAATATCAAGAACCCTCGCGAGCATGGCAACCAGGTTGATCAATGGGTTTTCCCTGACGGTCACGCTGTAATCGTTCTGGCCGAAGGACGCCTGCTCAATCTTGGTTGTGCTACAGGACATCCCTCCTTTGTCATGTCAAACAGTTTTACCAATCAGGTCATGGCCCAGATCGAGCTCTTCATGCGTGGTGATAATTACGACAACGAAGTTTATGTCCTGCCGAAGAGCCTGGATGAAAAGGTCGCCCGTCTACACCTCGGCAAGCTCGGTGCCAGACTGACGACACTTTCTAAAGAGCAGTCTGATTATATCGGGATTCCTGTGGAAGGGCCCTACAAACCGGATTCATATCGATACTAAGAATGTAGAAAAATGTGAACAGAAAGGGGGCCAACGCTTAGTTGGCTCCCTTTGCTTCTTCTATGGCAGGAATTTCGCTTAACTGTTGATTCTTAAGAAAAACCATGTGCCGATCAAGGCCATTAAAATATTAGCGGCCCAGGCAGCAATCAAAGGCGGGAGAACATCGATGGCGCCGAAGACGTTAAATGTCGCGTAGAGGATAAAGTAAGTGACGAAGATGATCAGGCTGATGACAATGCCCAGGGAAAAACTGGCGTTGCGACCGCGTTGCAAGGCGAATGGGATACCGACCAGAACCATGATCACGGGAATGACCGTTTTGGCAAAACGCACATGGATTTCTACCTGGTAAGACTTGGCATCATAGCCTTCGCTCTCCAGCTTTTGGGTGAAATGGACAAGCTCGCCAATCGACAGGTCTTCCGGTCGATTCCAGAGTCTGACTGCTTCTGAAGGGCGACGTTTGAGGTCGAGTAAAAGTTCTGGTTGTTGTTTGAACGAAGAAACCGCTTTGGTTTCGGGGCTGAAGTTCCAGATTATGGCATTCTTGAGGCGCCACTGGCCTTTCTCCAGATGTTGGGCATGTTCTGCTTGAATGCGCTTGACCGGCATGAAGTTGTCGTTGAACTCGACAATGGTCAGCCCGAGCAGAATGCCTTTCGACGGAAATGCCTGGTTGATACTGATTATCTGGTTGCCATCACGGAAGTAGAGATCTTTGCTGCTGACCGACTGTGCGCTGCGCCCTTTGATCTCCGTGCGCAGGATGTAGTTTGATTCGCTGGAAGACCAAGGGACCAACCAGAGATTCGCGAAGAGCATAATGACGGCAAGGATCAAACTACTGACAAAGAGCGGTCGACTGATGCGGATGAAGCTGATGCCGCCGCTAAGCATGGCTGTCAATTGGTTTGAGCGAGAGAAGCCTCCGATGGTTGCGAAGGTTGCAAGCAGAACGGCCATCGGCAGGGAATTGGAAAGGATGACCGGCAGGTGGGCCAAGGGGTAGGTCAAGTAGTACTTAACGGCGGCCCGGTGCTCTATAAAGTCATCCACTTTCTCCAAAAACTCAATCAGACTGTAGAGTGCTACCAGAGTCAGAAGGACCAGCGCCAGGTTGCGCAGAAAAGCGTTGAGAATGTAGCGATCAAGAATTGGCATTTTTACGCACTCTTTTCTGCAGGGAACGTAGAATCTGGTCCATCCAGGTGACGATCAGGTTAGGCTTTTCGCGCGAAGTCTGGTGCAAAAAGTAAGCTCCAGCGGCAAGCAGGATCAGTTGTGGTGTCCAGAGCGTCAACCATGGTGATGTCAACGCTTCTTTCGTTAGGGTTAAGCCCGCTGACAGAAGAAAGTAGTAGATCAGAAAGATAATCAGGCCCACAACAAAACCGCCACTACGGCCTGAACGGTGTGATTGCATACTGAACGGCAGGCCGAAAAGTACAAACAGAATCGGTGCGAGCGGTGAGGCGAGTCGCAAGTGAAGCTCCGCCTGCATCGCTCTGCGTGTTGACAGATCCTCTTCGCCAGAGATGGCACTCCAAAGCTTTCCTGTCCGATCTTCTCTGGTTTTGCGCTTTTTTGTCACCGGGTCGTTCATGATCGACGTGTCCGGCTGAATGTCGTAATTGCGGAAGTGAATCAGTTGGTAGCTTTTGGCAGAATCGGTTTGTTGCCGATGGATCACGCCATCATGCAGACGGATTGTGAATGTCTCGGTCGCCTCATCGCTGACGATATTGCCGTTGTCAGCAAAAACCCAGGAGGTTGATTCCGGCTTCTTGTCGACGATGAAGATACCCTCCATCCGATTTGCCTGACTCTCTACCTCGTTGGCGTAGAGTGTCAAGTTGTTGAACTGGTTCATGAAGATGCGCGGCTGCAGACCGATGGTGGCTTTCTGTCGCGCGATTTCGAAACTTTTGGTTTCAAAAGCTCTGTGTCCCCAAGGTTTGATCCAGAGGTTGGTCGCTGCAGTCAAGAGTGAGAAGACAAGGGCCAGGGCAAAAACGGGTATGGAGAGCTTGGCGAGGCCCACTCCAGCCGCTTTGAGAGCCACGGTTTCACTATCGGCTGACATCCGGCCCAAGCCGATCATGATGCCCATGAGGAAGGCCAGTGGCAGTGATATGGAAAAGAAGGTTGGCAGCAGGGTGACCAGAAGAACCACGATATCTATCGGGGAAACACCTTTTTCAATGATCAGGCCGACCAGCTTGTAAGCCTGCCCCATGACCATAACCATGGTAAATATGGCTATGCAGAGGAGGGTGGGTGAAAGGATCTCCCTGATAATATATCGATGAATTTGTCTGCCAAACATAATCACGCATACTAGTACAGTCTTAAAGCGAATGTAAACGGACTTCGTTATGAAAAAGCACTTGCCTTATGCCTGGCCTCATGTTATACGGATGAGCTGTTTATTTCACACGCCTTTTGACCCGGACCGGGTGCCTGACATGGGGTCAGGTCGGTTGCAGGGGATGATGAAGGCGGCGGCAAAACCTAGCGTAAAAGGAGTTCAAAATGTCACAGATCACTATGAAACAACTGTTGGAGGCCGGCGTTCATTTCGGTCACCAGACCCGTCGCTGGAACCCCAAGATGAAGCCTTATATTTTCGGGGCTCGTAACGGGATCTACATTATCGACCTGCAGAAGACGGTTCGTTACTTCCGGACTGCTTACAGCTTTATTCGTGATATCTCTGAAAAAGGCGAGAAGGTTCTTTTTGTCGGCACCAAGAAGCAGGCTCAGGATTCAATCCTTGAGGAAGCTGTCCGTGCGGACCAGTACTATGTCAACAATCGTTGGCTGGGCGGTATGCTCACCAACTTCTCTACAATCAAGCGCAGTATCGATCGCCTCAAGAAAATTGAGGTCATGTCTGAAGATGGGACTTACGATCTGCTGATCAAGAAGGAAGTTCTTCAACTGGATCGTGAAAAAGCCAAGCTGGAGAAAAGCCTCGGCGGCATCAAGAATATGACTCGTTTGCCAGCAGCCGTTTTCATTGTTGACCCCAACAAGGAAGAAATCGCTGTCAAGGAAGCCCGTAAGCTCGGTATCCCTGTCGTCGCCGTGGTTGATACCAACTGTGATCCGGAAGGCATTGATTACATCATCCCTGGCAATGACGACGCGATCCGTGCCCTGCGCCTCTTTGCTTCGAAGATGGCTGATGCCTGCCTTGAAGGAACGGCTGCTCGCCAGGAGAACCTGCGCAACAGCTCCGAGGGAGCGGACCAGGAAGAAGAGGCTGCACCGGTGGTTGAAGCGGCTTCGGAACCAGTTGTGATTGAGAAGGCTGCTGCGGCTCCTGCCGAGGAGGCTGTTGAAGCCCCTGCTGAGGCGGTTGTTGAAGCCCCTGTTGAGGCGGCTGTTGAAGCCCCTGCCGAGGCGGAGAAACCAACCGAAGCTTAATTGTTCGATATCTTTAACTATAAAAAGGCGGCCTGCATTGCAGCCGCCTTTTTATCAAATAACTACATAACTCAATAAGCATAGTAGTTCAGAGGAGGTTTTACCGTGGCAACAATTACAGCAAAGAT
>JAOUDB010000162.1 GCA_029859485.1 Desulfuromonadales bacterium
CGGCCACATAGCCTATCGAGGAAAAATCAATCCAGGGGACCAAGGCCATCTGCAGTCCAAGATCGTTCAGCTCTGAGGTGCTTAAAGTCTCACGTCCCTGGTAAGCAGGCGCAATCGACCACATTCCCACTGACGTCTGGCCAAGGACAGCAAGATAACCACCGCCTCTCTCTTCTGGTAACGGCACAAGCAAAGGCACGTTGAATTTACTCAGCGTTTCGAAATCACCGGCGAGGCGAGCAATCCGGAAGCCGCGCAGACTGAATTGCTGGTCGATATCAAACCCCTCTGAGGAAACGCCGCTCGCTAGAGGAGAGATATCCCATAGTGCGAGGAGAGCATTACAGGAGGCGATCAAACTATCGGGGTGAGGTTGAAACGGAGCTTCCGGCTCTGGCTCGGCCTTTTGTGCGGCTTTCTGGTCAATGAGCAGAGCAGACTCGGCCTTTTGCGCAGTATTCTTTTCAATGATCGGGGCGGGCTCGGTTTGCACAAGAGCTTCTTCAGAATTGATGTCGTAAGAAGAAACCTGAAAAAAGCCAACCAACATAACCAGCATGGCCACAGCAGCAAAAACAACGACCTTCCACGGCATATCAAAGTTACTTTGAGTCCCCTCCCCCATTCCGGCCAGTTCTTTAACGGCCTGATTAACATCACGGGCAGATATGATGCCATGCTCTTCGGAATAGGCAGTCAGCAGAGAACGATCACAGATCAGGTTCACCCGCCGGGGGATGCCGCCAGAGCAGGCAAAGACCCTCTTCAACGCTGCGGCAGAAAACAGGTTGCCATCAGGACGACCTGCAATATTGAGACGATACAGGATATACGAAGCCGTCTCTTCGCGATTGAGTGGACGCAGCTGGAAACGCACGGCGATGCGCTGATTCAACTGACGCAGGCTGTGATCGCTCAGATGGTGGCGTAGTTCAGGCTGTCCAACAAGGATGACCTGGATCAACTTGTCATCCTCAGTCTCGAGATTCGAAAGCAGGCGGATCTGCTCCAACACCTCTCCTGAAAGGTTCTGCGCTTCATCAATGACCAGGACCGGAGTCCGTCCGGCTTCATTCTCTGCAAGGAGGAAGGCATTCAGAGAATGGATCAGGTCAGGGTTACTGGCGCCATCATCATCGATACCGAATTCGCGGTTGATGTTGCGCAAGAGCTCAAAAGCCGTCAATTTAGGATTGAATATGAAAGCAACCCGATACTTGCTTTCATCCAGATGTGAAAGCAGAGTCCGCAGGATGGTGGTTTTTCCGGTCCCAACCTCACCGGTCACCTCGACGAAGCCGGCGCGACTTTCGATACCATAAATCAGGTGAGCGTAAACCTCATTGTGGGTTTTGCTCAGGAATAGAAATCGAGGGTTCGGGGTTAGAGCAAAAGGTTTTTCTTTTAAAGAAAAAAATGATTCGTACATGGATCGGCCATCCCCCGAAAAAAGTCATTTAACACAAGAGCTTAAAAGCCATTTATTCCCACAAATTGCATAATTTTGCAAGTTTTTACTCAACAACTCCACTCGCAAATTTTGACGGGTGTAACCATAAAAACCATCGCCAGTATGTTATTCTATCCTAACAATCAATCCCTTTTGGGGACATGAATTTACGTCCGCTTAAAAAATAGCGATCCTTGTTTTACTAAACGCTATCCAAGGCAAGCGATGAAAGACTGGAGACACTTCACAGAGACCTCACGCATCGCCTATTTCTCCATGGAAATAGGCTTGATGACAGAGATTCCAACCTACAGTGGTGGACTGGGAGTTCTCGCAGGAGATACCATCAGGAGCGCAGCAGACCTGAAATTGCCGTTCGTGGCAGTGACCTTGATCAGCCGCAAAGGGTACTTTCTGCAAACCTTCAATGACGACGGCTGGCAACAGGAAAGTGCCGTTGACTGGACACCTGAGGACTTACTTGAACTATTGCCCATCAAAACCCTGGTAACAATAGAAAATCGAGACGTCAAGGTTCAGGCCTGGCTGTACCGAGTCAAAAGCCCTACAGGCGGAGAAGTGCCTGTCCTCTTTCTCGACACAGACATCCAGGGGAACCAGCCTGAGGACCGGCAAATCACCGACTATCTCTATGGTGGCGATAAAGCTTATCGACTGAAACAGGAGATCGTTCTCGGCATCGGCGGCGCCAGGCTGTTGCAGGTCCTCGGCTTCAGGGTACGCAAATTCCATCTGAACGAAGGGCACGCCAGCTTGCTCACATTGGTGTTACTCAACCACCCTCATCTTTCCGTTGAAGGCTCTTTGGAAGAAGGCTATTCACAACACATCCGAAGCGTTCAAGAAAAATGTGTATTCACCACCCATACACCAGTCGAGTCCGGACATGATCGCTTTTCCTATGACTTGGTCTCTCAGGTTATGGGTGACGTTGTCCCTGTTGACCTCCTGAAAAAGCTCGGTGGAGAAGACGAGTTCAACATGACGCTGCTGGCCTTAAACCTGTCACATTTCGTCAATGGGGTCGCCAAAAAGCATGGTGAGGTTTCCCAAGCCATGTTCCCCGGCTTTGAAATCCACTCGATCACCAACGGTATCCACCCTTTCACATGGGCCTCTCCGTACTTGATACATCTTTATGACAAGTACCTGCCCGGTTGGGCAAACGAACCGGAGTTGCTGGTCAGGGTCGACCTTATCCCTGATAATGAGATTCAAGACGCACATGCCGGAGCCAAGGCCTACCTCTTTCAATGGATCAAAGAGACCACGGGAGCAAAACTGGACCTCGATGTTCTCACGATTGGCTTTGCTCGAAGGGCAACCGCTTACAAACGCGCCAACATGATCTTTACGGATCGGGACCGACTCCTCAAAATTGGCGACGGCAAGCTGCAGTTGGTTTTCGGTGGCAAGGCGCACCCGAATGACGAATATGGCAAGCAGATGATTCAGGAGATCTTTCAGCAGGAAGAGTTTTTCGGAGATAAACTCAAGATTGTTTACCTGCCGAATTACAACATGGACGTCGCAAGCCGTTTGATACCGGGGGTTGATATCTGGCTGAACAACCCGTTACGGCCACTCGAGGCCTCTGGCACCAGTGGCATGAAAGCAGCGTTAAACGGTGTGCCCAACTTCAGCGTTCTTGATGGCTGGTGGATTGAAGGACATATTGAAGGCGTCACAGGATGGTCTATCGGCCCGCCACCAACGGAAACAAACACAGAAGTCAACCATTCTGACGACGACGTTCAGGATCTCTACAAAAAGCTCGAGGAGACGATTATTCCGCTCTACTACAACAATCGTCAAGAATGGACCAAGGTACTGAAAAATGCGATTGGCAAGAATGCGTATTATTTCAACACGCACGCTATGATGAGACGTTATGTCACGGAGGCGTATCTTCGGTAGCCACGAAGGACAATCACGAAACGCGTTAAAACCCCATGACTCTTTCGTCTTTTCACACCAGAAAGGCTGTCAATCACCGTGCGCTATTCTTTCTCCAAGTTCTGTGGGACGCGCTGGCCCGTTGGCATCAGCGCTGAATCAGGAAGCATTCCGTGCGCCTTGAAATGCTCAAGCCGTTGACAGTTCTCCTGAAAATCCCCGCAACAATAGAGACTTACAAAGTCATCCCAATGTGGCTTGACTTGAGCCACATAGCGCAGGACAAACTCACAGTTGTTCAGATGTTGGCATTCTTGCATAATTATTGACCTCGACTTTCAAGTAAATTCAATAAACCATATATGCAAAATAGCAATTTTCATTCCAACCGTTTTTTTGTGTCCAAAACCTCCTCAATGGCTTTAACAACAAGCGGCCGAAGACCCTTAACGACGACACGAACACCTTCTGCGTTAGGATGTATGCCGTCTGCCTGGTTCAGCCCGGGATCAGTTGCGACGCCTTCGAGAAAAAATGGATAAAAATAAAGATCGTGACGCTCGGCAAGATCGGGATAGATCTGATCAAACTCGAAAGTATAGTCAATCCCCAGGTTCCTGGGAGCCCGCATACCGGCAAAGACGATGCGACAACCAGCTTTCTTGAGGCGGACGAGGATCTGATCAAGGTTGTCGTAGGTTTGTGCCGGATCAAGACCGCGCAAAGCATCGTTTGCACCAAGCTCAACGATTACGATCTGAGGATTTCCTGTCAGGGCCCACTCAAGCCTGGCGAGACCGCCAGCTGAGGTATCGCCCGAGACTCCTGCGTTAATGACAGTCACGGGATATCCTGAATTCACCAGACTATTTTCAAGCTGCCGCGGAAACGAATCATCTCGCGCAAGGCCATAACCAGCCGTCAGACTATCGCCGAGGGCCAGGATAACGACACTATTTGTGACCGTAGAGTTGGCAAATGAGGAGGTTACTGTCAAAATGGTGAACAAAACCAACTTGAGCAAAAAGGATAAATGCATGTCAGAGCCCCTGGTTAATATCGTGGATCTTCATCTCAGTCTAGTCGGCGGTGCCGGAGAGGTCAACATCCTGCGCGGAGTCAACCTTAGCATAACCAAAGGCGAAACCGTGAGTGTGCTCGGCCCATCTGGAGCAGGTAAAACAACCCTGCTAATGGCGCTTTCAGGACTGGAGAAACCGACTTCAGGACAGGTTCAGGTCGCAGGAGTTGACCTGACCACCATAGATGAAGATGGTTTGGCGCGGTTCCGCCGCGAGCATGTCGGCATCGTTTTCCAGTCATTTCATCTCATTCCCACCATGACGGCTCTAGAGAATGTTTCCTTGCCCCTCGAATTTTCCGGCTGCAAGAACCCTGAAGAACAAGCAGAAGAAGCACTGACAAAGGCTGGCCTGAGCGACAGAATCGATCATTTTCCCGGCGAACTCTCCGGCGGAGAACAGCAACGCGTTGCGCTGGCACGGGCCTTTGTCGTTAAACCCGCCCTCCTCCTGGCTGATGAGCCCACCGGCAATCTCGATCGCGAAACCGGGCAGATTGTCATGAACCTCCTTTTTGACCTGCAACAAGAGCATGGGACAACTCTGGTTCTGGTCACTCACGACGAAATTCTTGCTTCACGTTGCGAGCGTTCCGTGAGAATGATCGACGGGTGTCTACGTGAAGAGAATGGGTCTGGATCTTGAACTCAACAAGCACCATAACCCAGGCAATCCGCCTGGTCCGTCGAGAACTACGTGGTGGATTGCGCGGCTTTGGCGTCTTCCTGACCTGCCTTTTCCTTGGGGTTTTTGCAATCAGCGCAATCGGTTCTTTTACTGAGTCAGCCAAAGCGGGCCTGCTGGCAGACGCCAGTGCCCTTTTGGGCGGCGACCTGGAAATCCGTTTGGCTCATCGCGAACTACCGACCGAGGGGATCAGTTTTCTTACAGATCAGGGCAAGCTTTCGCATGTAGCCACCATGAGGACCATGGTCGTCGACATTGATAACGACAAGCGTGTCCTTGCAGAGCTGAAAGCGGTCGACTCTTCCTATCCCCTCTACGGCAAGATCACGAGTACCCCACAACTGAACATTCATAATGAACTCGACAGTCGTGATGAGCTAGGTGCGTTGGTAGAAGCGCCCATGCTCTCCCGCCTGGACAAAAAAATTGGTGACAAGGTCAAAGTCGGCAACGCGGAGTTTAGAATAAAGGGGATCATCACAACAGAACCGGACCGTACAGTGCGCGCTTTCAACCTTGGCCCACGCTTCATGATCAGCCTCGAGGGACTCGAAGCCACAGGCCTGATACAACCCGGCAGCCTGATTTACCACGCATACCGGCTGCGGTTGCCGAACCGTGAAACAGTTGACCAATTAAAAGCTGAGATGCAGGCCCGCTTTCCTGAAGCGGGCTGGCGTGTTCGAAGCTGGCGAGAAGCAGCACCCAGGGTGACCTTTTTTCTCGACCGCATGAATTTGAACATGACCCTGATCGGGCTTTGCTCACTTCTGGTTGGCGGTCTCGGTGTCTCCGGTGCGGTTCGCGGCTACCTGGATGGCAAAATCACACATATTGCAACAATGAAATGCCTGGGGGCTCCTGGCAAGTTGATCTTTACTGCCTACCTGCTGCAAATTCTTTTCCTGGGGCTCCTTGGTTCAACCGCCGGCCTCGCTGCCGGCGCGACCCTGCCCTATGTTTTGAAACAACTTATCGGCACTCACCTACCCGTCCCCATGACCCCTGGCATTCATTGGCAGGTGTTGGTCGTAGCGGCACTATTCGGCTTGCTGATCGCATTGATTTTCTCCTTAAAATCTTTAGGTCTGGCCAGGCTGGTCTCACCATCA
>JAOUDB010000163.1 GCA_029859485.1 Desulfuromonadales bacterium
CGACTGAGCTCGAACAACAGGGCGTGGCACATGAGATGATCACCTACGGCGGCGCGCCGCATGCGTTCACCGTGTTCGGTTCAGAGCGTTATCGTGCCGATGCCGATGCTAAATCGTGGCAGCGTTTTGTGGAGTTTTTGGCGGCAACGCTGAACTAGCTCCTAAAAGATTTTTTCTGCGCAGGTCGCCTTAAGGGGGCCTGCGTCCCACGAACAGCTCTTTATTTCTACTCCTGCATTTGCGCTGCAGGCCATAGTGGATGATATAATCAGAGTCATGTTAAGGATTATGCTACACATACTGTTTACCTTTACTCTGATCTCCGCTCCGGTGGCGGCCGGCGCGCAGGGTCTCATCAACCAGGAACTCTTCAGCCGGATTGTCCCCGAAGAACATCTCTTAGAAGGCAAGGCAATCTTGACGCTCGTTGATCAACGCGCAGATTGGCCGGCGGAGTTTCGTCTGGCGGCCCAGGCCGATATCGATGCGGTGACTGTTGACGACAAGCCGGTTCCCTTTACCTTCACCAACGGGCGCCTGCAGATTTCAATGAAGAGTGGTGCGAACACCCTGACCATTGTTTATCGCATCCGCTTCGATGATCCGGTCGCTCAGGATCATGTCGGCATCGAGGATCCGTCTTTAGGCGTTACGGCGACGATCATGCCGCAAGGCACATTCCTTTCAGCCGCTTCCGCTTGGCATCCGCTCCCGGTTGATGCGAATAGTCGCTTCCGGGTAACGATTACCGGGCCGACAGGATTGCACGGAATTACCTCTGGCCGCCTGGTCAGTCTTGAGACCAGCGCAGCCGGGTCAGAGACGATCTGGCAGACGCAACGACCCCAGTCAGCTCTGGCGCTGGCTGCGGGGTATTACCAAATCGAGCGTGACAGGCTTGGCGAGACCCAACTTCTGGCTTTTTTCAGCGCCGGAAATGCCACACTCGCTTCGGGCTATCTTCAGTCGAGCCGAGAATACCTGCAGCTTTACCAGGAATTGTTTGGTCCCTATCCTTACGACAAATTTGCCGTAGTCGAAAACTTTTACCCGACTGGCTATGGCTTTCCCGGCTGGACCTTGCTCGGCAGCAGCGTGATCAGGCTTCCTTTTATCCGCACCACCAGTCTGCCCCATGAGATCGCCCACACCTGGTGGGGGAATGCAGTTGAGATCGATTATTCGTCTGGCAACTGGGGCGAAGGCCTAGCCACCTATGTCGCCGATTACTACCTGAAAGAGTTGCACGCGCCTGCCGAGGCACTCGAGTATCGACGCAAAATCCTGCGCGATTATGCGGCCCTGATCGATGTTGGTGACGATCTGCCGTTGAGCGCTTTTCGCAGTCGCATGTCAAAGCGCGACCAGGCGGTTGGCTACGGCAAGGCGGCCATGGTCTTCCATATGCTGCGCAACCTGATCGACGATGAAGCCTTCTGGGCAGGGCTGAAAGCCGCAGCACGCGACGGCATCGGCAGGCGCTACGCCTGGAGCGATTTGCAGCGACATTTCGAGGCGACCTCCGACATGGATCTCGAAACCTTCTTCCGCCAGTGGACTTTGCAGGCCGGAGCGCCGCAGCTGCAATTGACGGACGTCACTGTCATGTCTGTCGATGATGGCTGGCAGGTCTCAGGGACCATTCTTCAGGATGCGCCGTTCTACGACCTTGCCGTGCCCCTGCAGCTCGAAACCGCAACGCGCAACTACAACCAGTCAATCGGCCTTACTGAACACCAAAACTGTTTTCTCTTTACCATCGCAGAACGTCCGCTTAGTCTCAGCGTCGACCCGAAGAACGATCTGTTTCGCAAGCTCTACCCGGAAGAAGTGCCGGCCACGGTCAATGATCTGCGCGCATCACGAATGCCGCTGGTTGTCGTCGCCCGCGGCTCCGAAGCTTTGCTCGACTCCTCAGAGGATCTTTTGCGCGGCCTGCAATGGCAACAAGCCCCGGTGATGAACGAGGACGATTATCTTGCTCAACGACCAACTGACAAGGATTTGCTTGTCCTTGGCTGGCCGAAAAGCCCTGAGCTGCGCCTTAATCTTCCGGATGGTTTCACGGTCGCTGGGCAGCAGGTTACGATCGGTGGTAAACTCTACTCAGAGGCTGATGATGTGCTGTTCTTTGTTTTGCCCGGCCAAGAAGAAAATCGCGTCACTGGGTATTTTTTGCCTGGTTCGCTCGCAGCGGCTCGTGACACGGCCCGGCGTATCTCTCATTACGGCCGCTATAGCACACTCGCCTTCCACAAGGGCCACAACCAGGTCAAAACGACCTGGGACCCTGTAGGCTCGCCGCTTAAGAAGCTTTTTACAAAGGATGCTGTACCATGAAGTCTATGCGCAAATTGATTTTGTTTGTTTTCGTTGCCGTGTTCACCTTGTTTCTACCGGTAACAACCCAAGCCCACCCACATATCATCGAAGCCACAGAGAAGACCGAGATCTCCCCGGAGGCTTTGCTCGAAGACCTGCGTAGCGCCCAGGTCATCTTCCTGGGGGAATTTCATGATCATGCCGGACATCATCGCGCCCAGTTGACGATCATTGATGCCCTCGATGACGATGAACGACCGCTGGCGATCGGTCTCGAGATGTTTCGCAAAGACAGTCAGGAAACCCTCAATCGCTGGACCGCAAACGACCTGCCGTTTTTGGAATTTCTGTCGGTTTATGAAGACAACTGGAGCATGTGGGAGGTGTACCGGGAGATTTTCATGCATGCCCGAAACGAGGAAGTGAAGATGCTCGGGCTGAATATACCGCGCAGTATTACCAACAAAGTGCTTCTCAACGGTTTTAAAGCGCTTCCCGAAGAGGAGCGGCAGATGCTCGGCAATGTCCAGTGTGTGGTCACTCCTGTTTACGGTGACTACATCCGTCAGGCGATGGGTGGCTATGTCGGTCATGGCGATCAATTTCTTCATTTCTGCGAAGCCCAGCTGCTCTGGGATACTATGATGGCACGTAACCTGGTCGATTTCCTGCAAGAGAATCCGGAATATCGGGTGGTGGTGTTGGCCGGCAGCGGGCATGCCTGGAAATTTGGCATCCCAACGCAGATGCTCGAGCAAGCTGAGATCAGCTACCGTGTTTTGTTACCGGAAGTTGTCTCACGCGTCGATCGACAGAGTGTGACCAGAGAGATCACCGATTACCTGTGGCTGGATGAAGGCGAGGATGGGTGGACGTTTCCAAATTAAGAGAGCAGTTCGCAAGCTTGTCAGCAGGGAGTGGGACTCTTCACTTGATTGGCACCAGAAGCTTTTAGGAGTAGAGGCTTTCGACCTTAGGAAAGACCGGCACGAATCGGCGGGGGCACATAAGTCATGTGCCCCCCTCGATTTATTAACCTCTTCTGCGTAGGATCGATTTGACACGTCAGCATTTTCTGTCAAATTTCATAGGTAACCTTTGTCGGTTCGATCTAATCCCTCCAGGGGTGTTTGCTAGTGTCAGGAGTCGCCGATGAATGGCTCACGCAAAAGCTTTCCCCAGCTACCACAAGACTTCCAGTCTCTTTATCAGAACACTCCGATGATGATGCACTCGATCGATGTCAATGGAACTCTGCTCAGCGTCAGTAATAGCTGGCTGGAGAAACTTGAGTACAGCCGTGATGAAGTTATTGGTAAAAAACTGACCGATTTTTTTACAGACGAATCCAAAACCTTTGCTGAAGAAACCATCCTGCCACATTTTTTCAAAGCAGGTTCGGTTGTTGACATTCCTTACCAGATGCTTAAAAAGAACGGTGAGCCGATTGATGTTTTGATCTCTGCCAAATCCGTACGCGATGAGGAGGGGACCTTTCTCTACAGCATGGCGGGAATCGTTGATGTGACAGAACGCAAAAAAGCGGAAGAAGAGGTGCATCGTCTCGCCCACTACGACATTCTCACCGGGCAGCCGAACCGCTTTTTGCTTGAAGAACGACTGCAACACGCCCTGGGCCAGGCGCAACGTGACGAAAATGAGGTCGGGGTGCTCTTTGTCGACCTGGATCGCTTCAAATGGGTCAATGATACGCTCGGCCACGCCTGCGGCGACCAGCTGCTTAAAAAAGTTGCCAGTAAACTGCAGCGCTGCGTGCGTCAGGGCGATACGGTGGCGCGGATCGGTGGCGATGAATTTGTTATCGTTCTGTATGGCTTTGATTCCGTTGATGAGCCGCCGCATTTTGCCCAACGCTTCCTCGAGGCACTGGCACAACCGGTCACCCTGGAAGGGGTAGAGGTCTTCAATAGTGCCAGTATCGGCATTGCTATTTATCCTATGGACGGCAAGGATGTTGATACCTTGCTGCGAAATGCCGATACCGCCATGTATGCCGCCAAACAGCACGGCCGCAATACCTACCAATTTTATTCAGGCGATATGAATGAACGGGTTCTGGCCAAGCTCGGCATGGAAAATCGTATGCGCAAGTCGTTTAAGGAGGGGGCCTTCTTTCTTGAGTATCAACCTCAGTTTGATATTCGCACCAGGAAAGTTTGTGGTTATGAAGCTCTGGCCCGTTGGCGGGATCCTGAGCATGGCCTGATCCCACCGAAAGAATTCATCAAGGTTGCCGAAGAGAGCGGGTTGATCTACTCCCTTGGTGAATGGGTCCTCTCAACAGCTTGTGCTCAAGCCAAAGCCTGGCATGATGCTGGCCTTCCAAAGGTTCGTATGGCCGTCAATGTCTCCGCGACGCAGTTTCGGCGGCACGATTTTATCGATATGGTCGAGAATATTCTGAAAGATTCCGGGCTTGATCCGGAATATCTTGAGATTGAGTTGACTGAAAGTCTGGTTATGGAAGATATCGAGCAGGGCCTCCAGCGACTTACAGACCTCAAGGTCCGCCATATCAAGCTGGCCATTGATGATTTCGGAACAGGTTATTCTTCGCTGATATATTTGAAGAAATTCCCTTTCGATCGCATCAAGATTGCCCAGGAATTTGTCCAGGATATTCCCGACGATGCTGAAGATATGGCCATCGTCGAGGCGATTATAGGCCTAGCCTGCAGTCTTAATCTCGAAGTGATCGCCGAGGGAGTCGAGACACGCAAACAGTTTGATTATCTCTACGCGTCTCGCTGCAGGGAAATCCAGGGCTATTATTTCTCGCCACCTCAATCCGCAGTCAACCTGACCTCATTTATGCAGCACGAAACCTGTCCGTTTCCCCAATAAGGCTTTAATTGAATCTGGTTATCTACTTCGCTCCACCAATAGCCATAGGGTCTTAACTTTTTTTTGAACAGGGATATACAGGATTTATAGGATAAAACCATAAGAACCAACCCTTAGTGATTTCTCCACACTCTGAAGATTTTGACTTTATCCTCCTTGTCCTGCCTATCCCTGTTATTAATAGTTCTTTTGCTTTTAAAAACTCTTGATTTGTAAGGAGAAAATGGTTGTCTGCTAACCTCGATAAGTTAGTTGAGTGAAGTAGATAACCACATTGTCTTATTCGCGATCTTTTTGGATAATAAAGAATCGGGAGGCATCATCCCTCCGTATGGTTTTCCCCGGATTTTTCGGCGGAATTCTTCACCGTCGCAGGATGGGGCTTGGCAGTTCGCTCGGTAGCAGGGGGCGCGGTGTCATGTAGTCCGGCTGTTGCAGGAGTTGAGTGCCGTGCGGTGGATCAAGCTCTGCGTAGAGGCGTTGCGTGTCGCTGATGTATGATTTGCTCAGATGCATCGGAAGTAGAAGGGCGGGCTTGATCTGTCGACTGATCCGGTTCAGGTCGGTTGTGCAGAGGTGAGCAGAAAGGCGGGCCTTCTCTTCATCTTCCGCAAGAAAAGTGCACTCCGAGACCAGCAGCGTGACGTCCCTCATAAGCTCATAGACCTGGCTCAGGTTCTCCTGTGTCATGCCGATGTCAGTGATATAGCCGATGCTGGCAGGCGACACGTCTCGACAGATCTTTCGGTAGAGAGTTTCTGCATTATCGACCGTCTCAACCCGGTGGCCCTCTGCCGTCTTTTTCCATAATTCAATAGGCCCGCTGTCGCAGCCGTCGGCATAAAATCGCTTCTCCAGTTCCTTGAGCCATGGCCCTGGGAAGAGGTTCTCTTCATCGAGGCGCTGCATGTCGATCAGGAAAGACGGCGCTTCGGTGACCCGGAAGATCAGCACTGGTATCTTGTGATCGCAGATTTCGGCTTCGACCTTCAGATGACGGGCCTGGTA
>JAOUDB010000164.1 GCA_029859485.1 Desulfuromonadales bacterium
GGGGGGAATCTAATGGAGATGGCCCATATAGTCAAGGGTTTTTTTCAGGTTTTTTTCAAAAAAAATCAAGACCTCTGCAACTAGCTGTTTTAAAGTGAAATTTACACCCGCGAAACGTCGCCTTCCTGCCTAAAAACTCACCCCGCTAAAAGCTATAGAGCTCGAGGTATGCAAAACCTCCAGAGAAATCACACCGCCTCGATAACCGTGTAATTCTTCTTACCCTTCTGTACCAGTATGTATGATCCGTTGATCAGGTCTGTCTGGGTCACCAAATATTCCTGATCTGTCAGCTTGGCCTTGTTCAGGCTGAGCCCGTTGCCCTTTATCGTACGGCGCAATTCACCCTTAGAAGGGAAAGTGGCTGTTTCAGTAGCGAGCAGTTCCACGACCGGCACACCGTCAACGAACTTGTTACGGTCGACCTCATAGGTTGGCACACCTTCAAACACCGAAAGAAAGGTCTCCTTATCCAGTTTTGCCAGGCTTTCGGTCGTGGCTTTGCCAAAAAGGATCTCTGAGGCTTCCACCGCCTTGTTGAATTCGTCTTCGTCATGGACCATGCAGGTGACCTCTTTTGCCAAACGCTTCTGCAAGGGTCGCAGGTGGGGTGCAGCCCCCTGTTCCCTGACGAGGGCTGTCACTTCTTCCTGACTTAAGAGCGTGAAGATCTTAATATACTTCTCGGCATCAGCATCAGAGACGTTGAGCCAGAACTGGTAGAACTTGTAGGGTGTTGTCAGTCTTGGGTCGAGCCAGACGTTGCCGCTTTCTGTTTTTCCGAATTTACCACCGTCAGCCTTGGTAATAAGCGGGCAAGTCAGGGCAAAAGCTTCACCGCCTTCCTTGCGTCGGATGAGCTCTGTCCCTGTTGTGATGTTCCCCCATTGGTCAGACCCACCCATCTGCAGCTTGCAGTTCTTCTCTCGATACAGATGCAAGAAATCGGTCCCCTGAACCAACTGATATGTGAATTCAGTGAACGACAACCCAGCCTTGCCTTCTTCACCTAAACGCTTTTTGACACAGTCCTTGGCCATCATGTAATTGACCGTGATATGCTTGCCGATATCGCGGATAAACTCCAAAAAGCTGAAGTCTTTCATCCAGTCGTAATTATTGACAAGCTCAGCGGCATTAGCAGCGCCCGACTCAAAATCGAGGAACTTCGCCAACTGCTTTTTCAAACATTCCTCGTTATGTCGAAGAGTCGACTCGTCGAGCAGGTTGCGCTCGGCCGATTTCCCCGACGGGTCGCCGATCATCCCGGTTGCCCCACCGACTAGCGCTATCGGTTTGTGGCCGGCGATCTGGAGATGTTTGAGCATCATCACGCTGACCAGGTGGCCGATATGCAATGAATCCGCTGTTGGATCAATGCCGACGTAGGCTGCTGTCAATTCTTTTTTAAACTGTTCTTCAGTCCCGGGCGTGATGTCGTGGATCATGCCGCGCCAGGTCAATTCTTCGACAAAATTCATTTTCAATACCAACCATTCCGTATGTTTAATTTAAACCTTCACCTTAGCAGTACCGGCTCACAGAAAAACATCTCAACTACCCATTTCCATAACGCGCTCTATCTGCTGAGCCCTCCCGGTCGATTCATCAACGGAGACAACCACCCCACAGAGCACAGGATCCTTCTTGGCAATTTCATAGCGAACCGGCATCTGGGTCAAAAAACGCTGGACAGAGAGTTCCTTGCGAATTCCGATCACTGAATCACGCGCGCCAGACATGCCAACATCACTAATAAAGGCAGTGCCTCCCGGCATGACCCTCTCATCCGCGGTCTGCACATGGGTGTGGGTGCCGACAACAGCACTAACACGACCATCGAGATAGGCCCCCAAGGCGCCTTTTTCACTGGTTGCTTCTGCGTGAAAGTCAACGAAGACAATCCTTTGCTCCGCACCGAGTTCATCGAGGATTGCATCGGCTTTCCGGAAAGGACAATCAAGCCCGTTCATAAACACGCGACCTTCAAGATTGACCACGGCCACGGAAATGCCTGCGGCCGTTTCATAAACACCAACGCCACGCCCTGGAGCCCCTTCGGGATAGTTGGCCGGCCTTAGGAGCGCCGGTTCCTGGTCCAGGCAGACCAACCCGTCACGCTTGTCCCAAACATGGTTCCCGGTCGTCAGGACATCGACCCCAAGATCAAAAAGTTCACTGACGACGTCCGGTGTCAGGCCAAAACCTGCAGCAGCATTTTCACCGTTGGCGATCACCAGGTCGATCATATGCTGATCAACCAGGCGAGGCAGCAGATCACGGACAAGTTGTCGCCCGGGGCGACCGATAATATCACCAATAAAAAGGATTTTCAAAAACAACTCCAGGACCTAAAAAGGGTCAGCACGAGAGGGAAATGGGGAAATGGCATAAGCCATCTCCCCATATCAACCATTTCTTGTACGACCGGTATGACTCGTTTATTTAGCGTAGTCAGTTGCTCGCGTCTCACGAATGACGTTGACCCTGATCTGGCCGGGGTAGGTCATTTCGTCCTCGATCTTGCGAGCGATATCTTTTGCCATGACATGCGACTGGTCGTCTGAGACAACTTCGCTTGAGACCATCACGCGAATCTCGCGTCCAGCCTGGATTGCGTAGCAGGAAGTAACGCCGTTAAAGGAAGTGCCGATCCGCTCAAGATCATCAAGTCGCTTGACGTAGGTTTCGATCATTTCGCGACGTGCGCCAGGCCGCGCTCCGGACAAGGCGTCGGCAGCCTGAACCAAGACGGCAAGGATCGTATCCGGTTTTTCATCTTCATGATGAGCGGCTATGGCGTGGACGATCTCCGGGGACTCACCATACTTGCGGGCCAGGTCCCCACCGATAACGGCATGCGAACCTTCAATTTCATGGTCAACAGCCTTGCCGATATCATGCAGCAATCCAGCGCGCTTGGCCTGTTTGATATCGATGCCAAGTTCAGCGGCCATGATGCCACAGAGGAACGAAACTTCGAGGGAGTGTTGCAGGACATTCTGGCCGTAAGAAGTCCGATAGCGTAGCCTACCGACCAACTTAACAATCTCTGGGTGGATGCCATGCACACCGACATCAAAGGTGGCCTGCTCTCCCGCCTCGCGGATCGTGCCTTCAACTTCCTGCTCGGCCTTCTTGACCACCTCTTCAATGCGTGAGGGGTGAATACGGCCATCGGTAATCAGACGCTCCAGAGAGAGTCGGGCAACTTCCCGGCGAACTGGATTGAAGCCTGAGATAATGACAGCCTCAGGAGTGTCATCGATAATCAGATCAATACCGGTTGCAGCCTCAATCGCGCGGATATTCCGTCCTTCACGACCGATAATCCGGCCCTTCATCTCGTCACTGGGCAAGGCCACGGAGTTGATTGTCTTCTCAGCGACATAGTCTCCCGCATAGCGTTGAATCGTCAGCGAAAGGATCTTCTTGGCTTTCTTGTCGGCGCTTTCCTTTGCCTCGTCCTCAATCTGCCTGATTAGTTTGGCCGCATCGTGACGGGCCTCACTCTCCATCGCGATGATCAGTTGCTGTTTGGCCTCTTCCGAACTCAAGCCAGAAACTTTTTCCAGCTTGACACGTTGCTCTGCAATCAGGGCCTCAACCTCATCGGTTCGCTGCTGAAGGTTGCGATCACGGTCCAGCAGGGACTGCTCACGCCGTGTCAGATCCTGATCACGGGTTTCGACCTGCGAGACCTTGCGATCCAGGTTCTCCTCTTTCTGCACCAGCCTTTTTTCTTGGGATTGAAGCTCTTTGCGTGATTCTCGAACCTCATCTTCCCAAGCGGCCTTTGCTTTAAAAACAACATCTTTGGACTGAATCTCCGCCTCTTTGCGGATAGTCTCAGCCTCTTTTTTCGAACTCTCGACGATCTGTGCTGCTTCACGTTCAGCGTTGGCCAGCTTGGACCCCGAAGATTTGCTCCGGAGGACCACGCCGAGGATACCTCCAACGACCAAACCGGCAACCAGGTAAATTATCATTTCTGTATTCAAAGCCGTCACCTCCCTAATTGGCATTGTTTTCGTGAAACGCCTCCGACCACTTTAGCAGTCAACAGGCGGAAAAGTTTAAGGTTTGACTCTCCGTAATCAACATGGAAAGCGTCTCATCATAGTCTGTCGCTGGCAGTTCTTCGACCAGCTGAAAATCGTAGGCAAAGCCAACTTTCATGCAATGACTCTGGCATTTTGCCAGGGCACGGTCATAATAGCCTCGCCCGTAACCAAGCCGGTGCCCCCTCTGGTCAAATGCGACACCGGGGACAACAATCAAATCAACTTTCTCGACCGGGACCAAATTACAGCTTTTCGGCTCCTTCACACCAAAGGCACCAGAGACCAGTTCTGAGGGGCTCTCAATGAGGACAAACTCGAGGTCCTCTCCACTAACCCGCGGGAAGACCAGACATTTACCACTATCAAGAGCCTGCCCGACGATTTCGTCAGTGCTGACCTCGTTATGAATGGCGCTGTAGAGAGCCAGACATCGGGCCTCACGGAAGAAAACTGAGCGCATAAAGCGCCTTTGAATTTCTGAGCTCGAATCGGCACAGATTTGACTTGAGCGCGATTTACGCTCGGTCAGAAAATGTGATCTTATGGATCGCTTGGGCATGGCAGAGATCCCGTGATTCGAGATCTCCGGACGGAAGGATTCAGATAGAGGACGGGTTATAACGACGCGACAAGTCGCATCAAATCATACGAGTCGGGTTGTCCACAAAAAACAGCCGGCGACCAGGTTTAAGTCGTTGCCTGCTCTTAACAAAAGATTCTGGAGTTCCTGGATTCATAAATATTGATGCAATCTGTTTCACGTTGTTTTTTTTCAAAACGCCCTGTTCGGGCGGCAAGACCATCAGCCAATCTATCGTAAAATCTCCGTACGGAGATGCTTTTTTAGCAAAGCAAACTAACTTTTGAGCTTTATTGTAGCACTTCTAACCCAAAGCTGCTTCTATCTTTTCTATCAACTGCCCCAAGCGCTGCTTTTCTGCTTCCGAGCTATCGGGCGCAGGCTCACCGCCAAGATGTGCCGCGGAGACGTTGAGCAAAGCCAGAAGCGCCGCCTGCAAAGAATCAACAGCACGGCCGCTTGATGTCACCTGGGAAATCTGATCTTCAACAAACCGGGCGACCCGGTGAACCTGTTCGGGGGGGGCGTCACTTTTGAGATTAAATTGCTGGCCGAGAATGGAGACCTGGACGCTCTGTTTCATTAATTCTTCCCCTCAAGGCGCTCAAGTTTATCCAGCAACTTGTCCAGCTCATCGGTAACCCTGGAGCGGTCTTGCAGCAAGCGATCACGTTCTGCGGTAACTTCCAGATTGCGCTCCTGCAGGTCGGCACGGTCAGACAACAGCCGATCAACAAGTTTTTCAAGCCGCTTAATCGCTTCCAAGGCCACTTAAAGTTCCCCCTTCAGAATAACATTCAGCCTAGGTTAAAGAATACAAAAAGTCAAGCGATCTCAATTGTTAGCAAAGAGCGCTGCAACAAACACATCAGCATCAAAAAGACGCAGGTCTGAGACACCTTCACCGATCCCGATTAAACGTACGGGCAACTCTAGCTGTGAGCTGATAGCCACAACAATTCCCCCCTTGGCAGTTCCGTCCAACTTGGTCAGCGCAATACCCGAGACATCCACGGCGTCCTGGAAGGAGCGCGCCTGGATCAGGGCATTCTGGCCGGTGGTGGCATCAAGAACCAGCAAGGTCTCATGAGGCGCTCCGGGGATTTCACGGTCAATAACCCGCCGAACCTTCTTTAGCTCCTCCATCAGGTTGACCTTGGTGTGTAAACGTCCAGCGGTGTCGAGGATCAGGACATCCGCATTGCGGGCCACAGCCGCCTTGGCCGCATCAAAAGCTACAGCACCAGGATCGGAGCCTTCGGTATGCCGAATCACCTCGGCACCGGAGCGTTCGCCCCAGACTTCAAGCTGTTCTGCAGCAGCAGCACGAAAGGTATCACCGGCACCGAGAACCACCTTTTTCCCCTGGTCGGAGAACTGTTTGGCCAACTTGCCGATTGTCGTGGTCTTACCAACACCGTTAACGCCGACGACCATGATCACCAGCGGGCCACTCTCCGGGATAGGCCACTCCGGCGAACCGGTTTTCAAGCGAGCGCGAATTTCTTCACCAAGCACATCATGCAATTGTGCAGGTTCATTTGGATCGA
>JAOUDB010000165.1 GCA_029859485.1 Desulfuromonadales bacterium
CTATGCTGTGGCACAGGCCTTGATCAGTCGGATAATCGTTAATTTTGTTGAAGAACCGGAAACTATGATGTCGGACCTGCGCGAGATCGGGCCGACTTTTGTGCTCCTCGCGCCTCGTGTATGGGAATCGGTCGCCGCCGATGTTAAGGCAAAGATGATGGATGCGACCAGGTTCAAACAAGCTATGTACCGTTTCGCCATGAAACTTGCCGACAAGGCGTCTGCCAAGGGGCATGGCAATAAATCAAAGTTGGCTTACTGGCTGCTGTTCAGGCCTTTGAAGGATCGACTCGGATTTACCTATTTGCGCTCTGCCGCAACCGGCGGCGCCGCCCTCGGCCCGGACACCTTCAAATTCTTTCTGTCTATGGGGGTGCCGCTACGTCAGCTCTACGGTCAGACCGAACTGGCCGGTGCCTATACCATCCACGAAGCCAATGATGTCGATTTTGATAGTGTCGGTATCCCGTTTCGCAATGCCCAGGTGCGCATCGACAACCCTGACCATAACGGTGTCGGAGAAGTGGTGGCCAAGACCTGCGGCATGTTCCTCGGCTACTACAAGAATCAGGCAGACACCGATGCCGCCCTCGATGATGGCTGGATGCACACCGGTGATGCCGGCTACTTCAAGAAAGAGAACAATCATCTAGTGGTTATCGACCGTATCAGTGATCTGTCTGAGACGTCGAATGGCGACAAATTCTCACCCCAGTTCATCGAGAACAAGCTCAAGTTCTCGCCTTTCATAGCCGAAGCAGTTGTTCAGGGTGACGGACGTTCTTACCTGTCGGCGATCATCTGCATCCGCTTCGAGATCGTTGCCAAGTGGGCCGAGCAGCGTAACATCGCTTTCACCAACTACATCAATCTCTCTGCTCAGGAGAGGGTCTACGAAATGGTGAGGAAAGAAGTGGAAACGGTCAATGAAACCCTGCCTGACGCGCAGAAGATTCGCAAATTTCTCCTGCTTTACAAACAGCTTGATGCTGACGATGGCGAATTGACCAGGACCAGGAAGGTTCGTCGTGGCGTCATCAAGGAAAAATATGCCGAAATCATCGACACCATCTATTCCGATCGGGATGTTGTGCATATCGATACGGTGATTACTTTTCAGGATGGCAATAAATCACGTGTCCAGACCGATGTCCGGATTGTGGACCTGATGGATTTAAATGACCTTGCCGTAAAAGTCCCTGTGAAAAAAGCTTCGTAACCGGTGACGGGAGAATAACTATGAATTTTGAATTGTTGACTCAGATGATTGTCAACGGGCTGATTGTCGGGACCCTTTATGGGGTCGTGGCCATGTGCTTTGTGCTGATCTACAAATCGACCCGGGTGGTTAACTTTGCCCAGGGAGAGTTTCTGCTCATCGGTGCCTGGACTTGCTGGGCCATGCTAGTCAAGTTCGAGCTGCCATTTTATGTGGGTTTCCCGCTGACTCTGGTTTTCATGATGGTCTTCGGCGTGGTTCTGCAGGTCTTGGTGCTGCGGCCGATGATCGGTGAGCCGATTATTTCCGTAATCATGGTCACCATCGGCTTGTCGATGTTCTTTCAGGCACTGGTCTCCTGGATCTTCGGTGGTTACACCAAGGCCTTCCCCCAGGTCTTCGATACCGCGTCGGTGAACATTGGCGGTTTGCAGGTTGAAACGGCTTACATCATGAGCGTGATTGTTTCAGTGGTGATCATGATCGGCTTTTACTTCTTCTTCAAGTATTCCCGCATGGGACTGGCGATGCGTGCCACGGCCTTCGATCAGCAAATCGCGCAAAGTCTCGGTATCTCGGTCAAGCATGTCTTCGCCGCCGCCTGGGCAATCTCTGCCGTGGTCTCGGCTCTGGCCGGGGTGGTTATCGGCATGGTCAACGGAGTGTCTTCGGCGCTCTCCTTCATCGGTATCAAGGTCTTCCCGGTTGTCATTCTCGGTGGCCTCGATTCGATTGTCGGTGCGATCGTCGGTGGCCTGCTGATCGGGGTGCTCGAGAACCTCGCTGAATTTTGTGACAGCCAGTGGCTGCAGCTTGGCAACATGTACAATATTGCGCCTTTCTATGCCCTGGTCATCATTCTCATGATCAAGCCCTACGGCTTGTTCGGCACCAAAGATATTGAGAGGATTTAAAAGATGGCTTCTGCTCATTCTCGCATGCGCTGCGGAGAATTCCGCACCACCTACCAGGCGGACATGACCATCTTCCCAACCCCGCTGGCGCGACGGGTCGCGTTCATTTCCGTGGGGGGTCTGCTTCTGGCGCCACTCTTCCTGGACGCCTACTACCTGAACCTTCTGATTCAAATCGGCTACTATGGCATTGCTGCCCTTGGTTTGAATATTGTCGTTGGCTTTACAGGCCAAATTTCCCTAGGCCATGCTGCGTTTTTTGGTCTGGGCGCCTTTGCCTCGGCGTGGATTAACAACAACTTTGGCATTCCGGTGTTTTTCGCTGTCCCGTTGGCCGGGCTTTTGACTATGGCTGTCGGTCTTATGGTCGGTATCCCGGCCGGCCGCATCAAGGGACTCTACCTGGCTATCGCCACCCTTGCTTCGCAATATATCCTCGAAGACTTCTTCGCCCGCGCGGAGTGGTTCACCGGCGGTTCCGCCGGCGCCATGGCCAACCCCTTCTCGGTTTTCGGCTATGACATGAACAGCGACAAGTCGTTCTTCTTCGTCGTGCTCTTCTACGTGGTCGTCATGTACCTTGCTGGGGCCAACCTGATGCGCAGCCGCGACGGGCGCGCCTTCGTCGCGGTGCGCGACCACTACCTGTCGGCCGAGATCATGGGTATCAACCTGAATAAGTACCGGATTCTGTCGTTTGGCATTTCTTCTTTTTATGCCGGGATCGGTGGTGCGCTGTTCGGTCATTACCTGGGCTTTGTCTCTGCCGAAGGATTCACCCTGCTGCTCTCCATCCAGTTCCTGGGCATGGTGATTATTGGTGGGCTGGGATCGGTCATGGGGTCCATGTTGGGGACAATTTTCATGGTCCTGTTGCCGGAAGTGATGGAGTTCGGCGTCCACCTGGTCGGCAGCAACAGTACCGCCCTGACCCAGGCGCTGGCCTATATCAAGGAAATGGCGATTGGCTTGGCCATCATCCTGTTCCTGATTTTTGAACCGGATGGCCTCGCTCACCGGTGGCGAATGATTAAGAACTACTGGAAGCTTTACCCGTTTTCATATTAAACCGAAATTGCCCCGGACAAGGGAGTCCGGGGTTGCGGATTTTTCAACCGGGGAGCCGTCTCCCCAGTAGCCTGGCAAATATCTCAACGATGAGAAGGAGGAAAACGTCATGCGCAAAACGTTACTCTGTGGCACTGCTCTACTGGCAATGTTTGGTTTTTCTACCATGGCAACAGCTGCCGACACGATTCCGGTCGGTCACCTGGCCTGCTACACTGGGCCGACTTCGGATGTTGGCGTCCCCTATGGCAATGGCGTCGCCGACGCCATGAATTACATCAACGCGAATGGCGGGATCAACGGCAAGAAGTTAGAGTACGAGACCGTTGACTACTCTTACAAGGCCCCGCAAGCTATCGCCACCTACAAGAAATGGCTTTCGGGTATCAAGCCCGTGGCGATCCAGGGTTGGGGGACTGCGGACACCGAAGCTCTGGTACAGTTCATTGCCAAGGATGAAATTCCTTACTATTCGGCCTCCTACTCCGGTCACCTCACCGACCCGACCGGCAAGTCGCCCAAGACCAAGTCACCGGCACCCTACAACTTCTTCTACGGCCCCTCCTATTCAGACACCTGCCGTGGCCTGGTGCAGTGGGCGGCCGACGACTGGGCGGCAAAGGGCGGCAAAGGTGTGCCGAAGTTCATCCACATGGGTGCCAACCACCCCTATCCGAACTCCCCCAAAGAAGCCTGTGCCGAATATGCCAAGGAACTTGGCTTCGAAGTTCTTAACCCGATCGTTTACGATCTCAAGCCCGGCGATGCCAAGGCTCAGTGTCTGACTCTAAAGGATTCCGGTGCCAACTATGCCTATATGGGCAATACAGCCGGTTCCAACATCTCCCTGCTCAACTCCTGCGGTACCGTAGGGGCCAAGCCGCAGTTCATGGCGAATGTCTGGGGCTGGGATGAGAACTCCATCAAAGCTGCCCAGGAATCCGGTGATGGCGTTGCAGTACCTCTCGGTTCCCCATCCTGGAAATCTGATGCTCCCGGCATGGCCACGGTTCGTGCTATTTCCAAGACATCTGATCCAAGCGGTGAAACCTACCGCAACCTGCACTACATGCGCGGCGTATGCGCCGTCTTCTTCATGAAGGACGCCATGGCCGTCGCCGACAAGATGGACGGCGGCATCACTGGGCCGAATATCAAAAAGGGCATGGAGCAGATGAAGGATCATGTCCCCGCCGGTCTGGAAGGGGTCTGCAAGCCTTCGACCTGGACCAGCGAAGATCACCGTGGTACGACCGAGGTTTCGGTCTACACCACTACCTACAACGGCGGTGATTTTAAGTTTAATCAGCAATCAACGGTAGTCGTGCCGCGTCGCGACGATTGGCTCGGTTGGTAAGATGAATGATGGAGGGGCGGTGGCCTTGCCGTCCCTCCATTTCAACCTGTTTGAAGTCCCAGGTTGTCAGTCTGGCCCGGAACTGTCGGACTGACAACCTGGAATTTGAAGCCCAGAGAAGAGGAGCCAAGACAATGGGTGAAGCGGTAAAGAAGACCGAGACCAAGGAATCGATCCTGTCGATTAATAACATCGAGGTCGTTTATGACGAAGTTATCTTGGTGTTGCGCGGAATCAGCCTGGAAGTGCCCAAGGGCGAGATCGTTACCCTGCTCGGGCCGAACGGTGCTGGAAAATCGACGACTCTCAAGGCCGTGTCCGGCCTACTCAAAACCGAAGACGGCGAGGTGACTAAGGGCTCCATCACGTTCAAGGGGGAATCGATCAGCAACCGCGACCCGGACGATATCGTTCGCCGGGGCATCTTCCAGGTTATGGAAGGGCGCCGTATCGTCGAGGACATGACCGTTATCGAGAATCTTCGCCTGGGCGCCTACACCCGCCGCGACCGGTTTATCAAGGACGATATCGACAAGGTCTTTCACTATTTCCCGCGGCTCAGGGAGCGGACCGGTATGGCCGGCTATCTTTCCGGCGGCGAGCAACAGATGTTGGCTATCGGCCGCGCGGTCATGGCCCGTCCGGAAATGATCCTGCTCGATGAACCTTCCATGGGGCTTTCGCCACTTTTGGTCAAAGAGGTTTTTGGTATTATACGCAACATCAACCAGGAACAGGGGATCACCATGCTGCTGGTTGAACAGAATGCCAACATGGCCTTGCGCTGCGCCTCGTACGCCTATGTCATGGAATCCGGCAAAATCGCTCTCGACGGCACCGGCGAGGAGTTGCTCAATAACGAGGACATGAAAGAGTTCTACCTCTCCGGCGGTGACAAAGATCGCAAGTCATTCAAGAACCTCAAGTCGTATAAACGCCGCAAGCGTTGGATGTAAAGGTCGTTCCGCTAAAGGCCGACTGGGGCGTTATGTATGTTTTTCGGGTTTTATCGACCGCCTCAATTAAGATCCTCAATTCATTTAGATCAAAGCGATGCTTTTTAAACATCACAAGTTCAGACATTCTATTAGATCGGATAAGCTATGAGTGAATTCTTCGACATCCTGGAAACCCGCCCGCCGGAACAGCGCGAGGCTGAACTTTTTACTCTCCTCTCGGCCCAGGTCGCACACGCTCAAGCGTCTGCGCCGGCTGTCGCCGATATGCTTGCCGGTGTCGATGCCACGACCCTGGTTCGCCGCAGTGTCCTTGAAAAATTGCCCCTTCTCCAAAAGTCAGAGTTGATCGAACGCCAAAAGCAGACGCCTATTTTTGGAGGTCTGACCGCTCTAGCTCCTCCCGAACTGGGTCAGATTTTCGTTTCACCCGGACCGATTTTCGAGCCGGGTGCACGTCGCCCAGATTTCTGGCGCTTCTCCAGGGCCTTGCATGCCGCAGGCCTCAGGGGCGGTGAAACCGTGCAGAATTGTTTCTCCTACCATTTTACACCAGCGGGGATGATGTTCGAATCGGGAGCCCAGGCGCTTGGCTGTGCTGTGGTTCCGGCCGGTGTCGGTCAGACCGAGCTCCAGGTCCAGGTCATGCAACACGTTCGGCCGCAAGCTTATGTG
>JAOUDB010000013.1 GCA_029859485.1 Desulfuromonadales bacterium
TGAAGACTTCCGGCATAAAATTTTAGCGCCTATTGTTAATGCCCAACATTTGCTAAATAGAGGTGAGTTAAGCCAAAGGGAAATGGTGGACGTAATTGCTGAAATTGAGTTCTCAGAATGGAATGAAGTGTTCGTTTATGCCATAGACGCGACAAAGGTCCTAGTTGAAGAGTTTCAAAATGCTGCTTCTGAAATTGATCAACACCGAATACACATTCAAGAATACATTTCTGCTCTGCCTGATGGTGAGAGTCTCCTCCAAAAAGTTAGAAGACTAAAGCCTGTATCGAATAAACGTGTGCTGATAGTCGAAGATAACGTGGCTGTGGCCCGTATGCTCGAAGTTTTGACAATGGACGATGCCGAGGTCATTCTTGCCCGTGATGGTGAAGAAGGTCTTTCTCACATACAGGAAGGTTCTTTTGACTTGATTGTTTCTGATGTCATTATGCCAAAAATGGGTGGTATAGAGATGTACAAAAAAGCATTGTCAATTGACCCAACATTAGAGGGTCACTTCATATTCTTTACGGGAACAGAAGACCCTGAGGAACTGAATTTTCTGCAGTCATCCAATGTCAGAGTTCTCCCAAAGCCATCACCAGTAAAATTGATCTGCCAGGTTATTGATCAGGTTCTTGCGAAATCATCTCCTGGGCAGAACACTACTGTTCACTGATGAGACTTGAACAGTCAAGCTTATCAATGGAAAGATATTCACCAACGCCATGTTGATTGTACCCGATTAAAATGATTGTGATTGTACATCCCCACAAGTCACGACTTCCGAGAAGAAAATCGGCTTCTTATTGATCGAGATATTTGAGAGCAAACTCAGATGAGTATGGCCACCCGTTACTAGGTGGCCATTTTTATTTTCAGAATTAAATGTTTGAGGTGCGAGGACTGGTAGAGTGCCAACGTTTGTTATTTTTTGTCCATATGTACGTCAACAACGCAATACGGGCAATGGACATCTGTTCCTACAAAGTAATCCATACATTCACGATAGAGGCTTTCTACTTCTGGGGAGCCTACCGTTTTTTCAGCATGTTCCTTGCAGTGGGCGTCATACTTGCCATACAAAGCTTTGATTCTTGCATTTTCTTCTGCTGGTGCGCATGCAGTCAAAATTAGTGCAAGAGAGATAAGGCTAATGACTATTGTCTTCATAAATATGCACCCCCTTACGTTTGTCCTTGCACCTCTTAGCAAAACATTAACACTTGTTAAGCTTATTTCAATCCAGAAATATTTGTAAATCTCAGATGTCACCATTTATAAAACACGAAAGCCCTCAATCTTCGGATCAGGGGCTTTTCTTGTATTGCCGTATTGAAAAAGATTACTTTGTTTGTCCCGTCCCGCGTTCCGGCAGTTACGAATTTCACTCCCCATCCTTTTCGGTCTTTTCCGAAAAAACTTTAACCCCGCACCAAACGTAATGAAAGCAGGCAATGGCTGTCAGCAGGCCGGTTACTATGAAGAGTGTATAGAGCAGAGTGGCATTGATGGCAGTGAACGCGGCGAGCAAAGCGAAACCGATGGCGACGATTTGCAGTAGGGTTGACAACTTACCCCAAACACTTGGTACGGCAACGGTAAGATTGCCGGAAAAATGTAGGGCGCCGGCGCCGAGAGCGACGTAAAGGTCTTTAGCAACCACCGTAACCGCCAACCAGGGCGGCAAAAGCCCTTGAACGCTGAGAGATATAAAGGCCACCGTACTCAGCAGGCGGTCTCCCAGCGGATCGAGAAAGGTGCCCAGTACGGTTTTCTGCTTCAGGTGACGAGCGAGATAGCCATCGAGGAAATCGGTGAACCCGGCGACGGCAAAGATTGTCAGGGCGAGGGGAAATTGGCGATAGATGACAGCGACGAGAAACGGCGCCACCATAAAGACCCGTAACAGACTCAGCGCGTTAGGGATATTCACCTGCTCCTCCAAAAATAGGGGGGACTGCTCGGCGAGACTCTTTTAGTATGCCTTAATTCTATTGGTTTTCCAATTGAGGAGTTGAATCCGGGATGTGGGACGCGGGACGCGACAAACCAAAAGGTTAACGGCTTTGCTGTTCACGATCAGCGTCAAAATATATCCACTGCTAGGAATCTTTCATCGTTATGTATTGTCCCGCATATAGATTTACTATAAATCCTGTCGCAACTCATTCTCTTACATTACCTAGGGATATTTAGTATGCGGATGCCAAGGCACAAAACCAGGCAATATCTGTCAGATTAAGTCCCGATTTCTACAAAGCAAAACATAAAGACCGCTCTCTTCGAAATTATTCGTTTTACTTCCTTAAAGTTCTAACTTTTGGATATGCAATACGTCAGCCTTGGTCCCAAAGTTTGATGGCGTCTTTATTGTCATCACCTTGGCGACTTTGCGTTAAATCGATTTTATGTTTAAGGGTTGTTTTTCAGTGTCCACTTTACTTTGATCAAGGCATAATGACCAAATGTTGCTCCACTCCTTCACCACCTTCAGCAAATCCAACCAGAGGATGATCCTCCTCTTGATAGCCAGCCACCTGGTATGGGGCTGTTCTCTCATTGGTTTCTGGTCAACCGGCCGTCTGTTTGAAACAGCTTCTCTTTTATGGTCCGGATTCTACCTTGCTTTGCAACTTTACGCCGCAGCACAACTTCTTTTGCCAGCGCTCCTGATTCATCCGGAGAATCGCAACAGAGGGTTCTATCTGTTCTGGGGGATCGTGCTACTTTTGGGCGTGTGGCTGCTTCAACAGCTTAGCCCGACAATCACATGGCAGCCCCTGCTAAACGCCTTCCAGTCTGCGCTGTTACTCCTGGTCGCAACTGTGACTGGTGCCGCAATGGCACGTTATATTGATAAACTATGGGAGATTGTCCCTGTCTGCTTGGTGATGACCTTGGCTGATTTTGCCAGTTGGCTCTTCGGTCCAACCGCCGGCTTTACTCAAGCCATCCAGCAATACTATGAGGCTCCTTCTGGGACACCACCCCTGGTTGACATGATCCTGGTCAAACTCGCTTTCCCCGGCGCCCCTGGCTTGCTGCCTGCTTTCGGTATCTCTGATTGGATTATGGTTGTGTTCTTTGCCATAGTTGCTGCTCGTCATGAGGTGAATGATAACCTGATTGGCGCATCTGGAGAGAAACAGGCACGGCAGGGTAGAATAGGCGGGTATCTGCCGGTTTCAGTTATTGCTCTTTTCCTGGCGATGACGCTTGCGCAGACAACGGGACTCTTTATCCCGGCACTGCCGGTTATTGCTCTGGTTATGATGCTCTGGTACTCTTTACGATATCTGTTTTTACGGCTGTGAATTGGAACTGGCAAACCGCAGGGGTTGCCCCCGACTAAAAGGGGTTGTCCCCTGATCGTAGAAATTACTATTCACTGATAACTACAACGAAAAACTGGACCTCAGATGAAAAACACCAACTCTCGCCTCGCCTATTCCTGCGAATCTGGCCGTAATTGCCCAAAGTGCAAGAAACCGATTACTGGGTGTGCTTGTCGTAAGTCGGCAGCACCACCCGCTTCCGGGGATGGTGTTGTTCGTGTCGGCCGCGAAACCAAGGGGCGTAAAGGCAAAGGAATGACTCTGATCACAGGTGTTCCGCTGCCAACCAACGAACTCAAAAAACTTGCGAAAGAGTTGAAACAGAAATGCGGAACTGGCGGCACTCTCAAGGATGGCGTGATTGAGATTCAGGGCGATCATCGTGATGCCTTGGTTGAAATGCTTAAAGCCAGGGGTTGGACGGTTAAGAGGAGCGGGGGTTAGGGGCTGGGGGTTAGTTTATTACAAGCCACTTGTTACCGTCCTGGCTTTTCACTGATTACTGTTCACGAATCACTATTCACGGGGTTTTATCAATGAAAGTTTTCGTTCTTCTCGGCAGTATCAATGCTTTTCTCGGTGTCGCTTTAGGCGCATTCGGCGCTCATGGTCTTAAAAGCAAGGTCTCCCCTGAGATGCTTGTGGTCTGGCAGACAGGTGTTCAGTATCACCTGGTTCATGCTCTCGCTCTTCTGCTCATCGGAATCCTCTGTCATTTGATGCCGGACCCTGCTTTGGCTCGCAACGCTGGATGGGCCATCCTGGTCGGGATTCTCCTCTTCTCAGGCTCGTTGTATGTCATGGCCCTTTCTGGGGTCAGGGCGCTGGGTATTATCACCCCCTTGGGCGGTGTTGCCTTTCTTGTCGGTTGGTTGTTGTTGACTCTTGCAGCCTGGAAAAATGTTTCCTGAACCGGCCAAGGCTGCTGGTGAGATTTGCTGTTGTCAAACTTGTAGAAGGAAGGAAAAACGATACAATGGGACGACATCATCGACGTTCACCATCCTCGTTGGGGTAAAAAATGAAACCAGAACAAAGCCAAGGGCTCACACTCAGAGCTGAGCAAACCAATAACGCAACGCCTTTCCCTGAATTCCTTCAAGCCTTCAAATCGAATTTACATAACGTCTTTCATAATCGCGAAGATTTCGACAAACTCAGCATTAATCGTGGCCTGCCGCCTTATGTCCTGCGAGACATCATGGCTTCCAGCCCATTGTCCACCTTTATTCAATCTGAGCAGGGTGGGCGGGGCGGACAAATCAGCGAAGGTATTGCTCTCATTGAGGCCGCCTCTTACGAATCCCTGGCTTTGGCGCTGGTCTTCGGAATCAACTGGGCGCTCTTTATCCAGCCGGTTACAAAATATGGTCAGGAGGCTGCACGAGAAGCGGTTTTAAGGGACTTCGTGCAACACAAGAAGATGGGCGGGTTGATGATCACCGAGCCTGACTATGGCAGTGATGCTTTACACATGCAGAGCTCTTGGAGTGGAGAGGGTGATTTTTGTCACCTGCAAGGAACCAAGCATTGGGCGGGCTTGACCGGTTGGGCCGACTACTGGCTGCTTACGGCACGGCAGGTCACAGAAAAGAAGGGGCTGGCACGCGATATCGACTTCTTTATCTGTGACGCCAATGCACCCGGTCAGCAAGTTGTTGTCGAGGAAAAATTCAACAACCTTGGCCTCTATATGATTCCCTACGGCCGCAATCGCATCAATGTTACGATCCCTAAAACACATCGACTGATCCCGCACAGCACAGGGATCAAGATGATGCTCGACTTGCTGCATCGCAGCCGCATGCAGTTTCCGGCGATGGCGATGGGTTTCCTGACGCGCATCCTTGATGAAGCGACCAGCCACTCCCGCGAGCGCCTAGTCGGTGGCAAAGCTTTGTATAACTATGACCAGGTCCAAGCCCGCCTGGCACAGATTCAGTCGGCGTTCACCATTTGTTCGGCAATGTGTGTCAACACTAGCGAGCACGCCAGTATCGATCGAGATTTAGCCACTCATGGGTTGGAAGCGAACTCTATCAAAACCTGCGTCACTGATCTCATGCAGGATTCCGCCCAATCATTACTGCAGCTTGTTGGAGCGGCAGGCTACCGTCTTGACCACTTTGCCGGCCGCGCCATTGTCGACAGTCGTCCATTTCAGATCTTCGAAGGATCCAACGATATTCTTTATGTGCAGATTGCCGAAGCGCTCCTGAAGCAGATGAAAATCGCCAAAGAGAAAAACCTGTTCCGCTACCTCAACGGTTTTGACCTCACTCATCGCGCCAGCGGACTGATTAAGGAATTGATCGAGTTTGATCTTGAGGCTTCCCTGCCTCAACGCAAAATGACCGAGTTAGGCAAGATTGTAAGCCGTATTGTCTCTATGGATTTGGTCCTGAGGTTAGGAGAAAAGGGGTTTGATCAAGAGATGATTAACGGTAGCCTTGTCAATCTGCAACAGGAGATTGCCGGGTTGTTAACTGTCTGTGCTTTTGAAAACTGTTCCGCGTTGATTGACCCTGATTCGGAGCATCCTTCCTGGCAAAAATTCTGTTGTTAAACTAAGGACTTAAAGCTAAAGCAAAGGCTGTAATTATTTAACGCAAAGGCGCGAAGGGGTAGAGAAAGCCCGCAAAGAAAACCACTTCAAAAAGCGAGAACAGTCACCTTTTGCGTTTTTCCTGGCTTTTCTTAGCGTCTTTGAGTTGCTCTTTTGATTTTAGCCTTTGCTGTTTTGGCGTAAAGTCATGTTCCCTTCGTTTAGGGTATAGACCCGTTAAATAAAGACTTTGATTGGCCGCAGCTAAAATAAACTCATATTTTCAGCCTTAGCCTCTAGCCACCATCCATCAATGCTTCGCCAAAAACCGGTCAAGCTGGTTAGCAAACGCCTGCTTGTCGCAAGCGTTGAAGGTCGCCGGGCCAGCGGTTTCAATGCCGCAGCCACGGAGCTCGTCTAGCATGTTTCGTACCGCAAGCCGTTCTTTGATATTGTCTTCCGTGTAGAACTCTCCGCGTGGATTCAGTGCATGGCCGTTCTTCTCAATTGCTGCCGCGGCCAGTGGAATGTCGGCAGTAATCACCAGGTCCCCGGCCTGCATCAGCTCCACTATCTTGTCATCTGCCACATCAAACCCGGAGCCCACAACCATTGACCCGATAAAGGCTGAGGTCGGGGTTTGCAAGGGCTGATTGGCGACCAGGGTCAACTGCACCTTTTTCCTGTCAGCGGCCCTGTAGAGAATATCTTTAATGACTCTGGGGCAGGCGTCAGCGTCGACCCATATTTGCATCTTCAGCTCCTTGAAAAAAGCGAACAACCGTTGACATAACGACGATCTTTAACCTTATAATTCACTTTAAAAGAGAGCCGTAACCATTTAAGATTACGACTCTAACTGTCTTAATTTTAAACAGGCCACTAATCGGTAATCAGTCTTCCAGGCCCAGGTGGTCGTTCTCAATCTCCACCAGGGCTGAAAACACTTCTCTGGCGCGTGGTGAAGTTGCAGCTTCAGCAAACTCCCGATACGATTCAATCGCGATCTGCTCCCGACGATGGCTCTCCTGAAGATTTACCTCGCCGTCAGTGCTTGCTTCAACATCAAAGAGCGCAGGTTTGATGATTTTGAGGTGCTTGGAAAAAATGCTGGCGTGTTCTGATTCAACCTTCATAAGGGCCTTGAAGAGCCACTTGTGGATGTCTTCCGCTGAGCTTTCAGCCGCGGCCTTATAAAAGCTGGCATTACCAATCTCAATGTCCAGGGCAGCCTTGAAGTTGTCTTGTTCCTCTCTGCTGAAGTTGTTCTCCTGCTCGAACTTGTTGACATAGTCATGTGCATCGACAAAATAATGTTTTTTTGCACCGCAGTAAGGGCAGTTGATGGGCGCGTCGTCACCCAGGTAAGGGTCGCCGCAGATCTGGCATTTGTAGAGCTTGTACTCATTCATGGTTTCTACCTTCTGGTTGCTGGTGACTTGGGTCAACGATGGTTGAGAAGTTATTACAATGAGGCTTGCCGCATGTCAATAAAATCTAAAAAAAGACATCCCCTAACTACGCTCGTAGTCTCTACCTGTCTTGACTAGCTTGACCCTTAAAGGTATTTTGAAAACCTGTGATTTAATGTTGCGGACAATTGTTCACTATTGGTGCTGAAACAAAAGGAGGGATTGTGCTTTATGCGCCATGCTCCCTTTCGTTTTTTTAAGGATTCCTATAGTGAGCACTCAGTTTCTATTAGTATTTAAATCGCCTGAACCGGTGTGATATCGGTCGGCGTTTTTTAGTTGTGAAAGACGTTTTCTCGACGGCGGTTGGCTTTTTGTACAAGGCACTCGTTTCGCAATAACACAGGTTTTTCTTCGCCTGTAAAGGGTCGCCCTTGGCTGGTCATAAAGAAAAAACCGATTTGAATCTGGACACCAGGGTGTTGTCTGAGTTTATCTATGCACTCAACATCGCACGTCGTCAGATTCTCTCATATCCTCCAGGTCATCCGGTGATCAATGCGGCTGCGGAGAAACTGCTCGATTTGTTGCCTCAGATGTTTGAGTTCCGCCAGCACATCACGATCGGCGTTGCCCGCGACACCCTCCTTGTCGGCAACCAGGCGCTGGACAACACAAACCCTATTTATCGTGATTTTGCAAAAAACCTTTTTGATGCAAAAGTGGCTTCATTGACGATCAATAAAGATGTTACTGCCGCTGAAATCTGCAAGTTTTTTGAACTCCTGCGTTACAAACCAGAAGAACTGGCCGATCGTGGCGGACTGCATCGCGTCCTAACCCTCTCCGACATTAAAGGGCTTTCAGCCCAAGGTGTTGATTTTGGGGCTTTTTACGCGACTGAAGTCAGCCAGGTGCACGCCCCGAAATCAAAATTAATTGAAGACGAAACCGTCGTCCTATGGAAATCTTTCGTTGGTGGTCTGGTTGCCGGCACACTTGACCCTAACGGAGAAAAACTGGCTCCAGAGGCACAACTTGATCCTGAATTGCTCGCTGAGATCATGAATCGGGAAGAAGGCGTAGAGGGGCAAGGGCTGATTCGGAATTATGAAGAAGCCATCACCTCTTTTCTTAAAGAGACAGACCGCAACAAACTTCAAAGTCAGGCGAGTCAGGAGACTCTTCGTCGTCTTGGTGATTTGGTCGGAAACCTTAAACCTGACCTGCGCCGCCGCTTTCTGAACAGCACCCTGAAATCATGCTCAGGGCGACAAGAGATGGCCGGAGAGGTTCTTAGCCATTTACCTCAGGCTCAGATTCTTGAAGCCATGGAGCAGGTCGATAATGAACAGCTCGAAATCCCCCAGGCACTTATGGATGTACTTGGCAAGCTGGGCCAACATGGTGGAGGCGAGAAGGGCGGGGGACGCGTCGCAGGGAAGAGGGAGCGTTCTTCCGAGGAGACTACAGTCCTCCTTGGTCAGTTATTCAGTGCTGACCAAGCTGATAAATTTGTCCCTGATGACTATCAGGATGCCCTGGCCGTTTTAGCTGCGGCAGAGACTTTGCCCGGGCTGGATCGTAAGCAGGTTGACGAGTTGGTTGAAACGCTGGATGGACATGCAGTTGAGAGACACCTCTGCAATGTTATGTTCGATCTCCTTGATCGCGGTGTTAATAAAATGACCGCTACCGCGATCAGTCGCAACATGGAAGAGTTGATCTTCTATTTCCTGGAAACCGGTGACTTTGTTTCTCTCGTCAGTGTTCATGACCATTTGTCACGTCATGCTCGTCAGGTCGAGGAATGGCTGGAAACTCCCGAAAAGTCTGCGTTGCATATCTTCTCCAGAGAAGAGTTTGTCGAGCATGTTCTTGACAGCCTCGATACCTGGGGAAAAGCCAAATACGGCTCAATAAAAAGCCTCATCAAGAGAGTCAAAAAGCCCTTTGTAGACCCGCTGCTAGAGCTCCTTGTCCAAGAGAGCAGTATGTCAAAAAGGCGCCTTTTTATGGAGTGTCTGCATGTTGTTGGTATTGATGCGCGTGAGCAGATTGAGGCCAGGCTGCATGATCGTCGCTGGTTCTTTGTCCGCAACCTGGTTGTCTTGCTGCGGGGGATGGAAGACCCAAGCGTACTAAAAGCCTTGGGAAGATTGGTCGGTTATGCAAATTCAACGGTCCAGTTTGAGGTCATGCGCACGTTTATTCATTTCAACGACCCGCGTGCTGACCGATATCTGATCAAAGAACTTGACAGTAAAGATCCTGGTGTCCTTCTTCAAGCCGCACGACTGGCCGCCAATAGCAGCAGCCCTGAAGTGGCTACGAAGCTGTCCGGGGTTTTAAATCGCAAACTGCTTAATGAAACCGATGAGAATGTTAAAAGTACCGCCATCAAAGCTCTTGCCGAAATGGCTCTCCCTGAAGCTTTGCCCGGGTTAAGGCAGTTTCTTCACAGCCGCAGTCTGTTGCAGAGTTTCCAGAGCAACAGCCTTAAGATTGAAGCTGTTAAAACCCTTGTTCGCTACGACTCTCCAGATGCGGTCGGTCTGGCCGAAGAGGTGTATCGTAAGGCTTCCGGTGAACTTGCCCGTGCCGCCGGACAGGTTTGTCTGCAAAAAAGAAGGAAGTTGCCATGAATCTGAAACGCTTGAATGCTGTCGACCATTGCCTGCGGCATTTGACCACGGCGATTTCTACTTCAAAACTCTATTCCGCAGAGCATAAGCAGGTCAAAAAACTTTGTCGGATGGCTCATTCCTCTCTTCTGGATGCAATTGACGGACAGGAGAACCTTTCCCTGATCCGGGTCGACGAACATCTTGCTGTCGACGAACATCCACTTGAGAGGTCGATGTATATCGAGCGTTTTGCTCGACTGATTAAAATGAGCGGTATTGGGCACATAAAATTTTCCCGAAATGTGACATTTGATGAGCTGCACGCCCTTCTGAGCAGTTTGGGCGGTTCAGGAAAGGTCACTCACAGCAGCGAAAATATCCGTCTTGGCCAGATTGAAGTTCGTCATCGTTCTTCTCGTGGTAATGCCGGGGCCGGTCAGGAGGCCCTGACACCTGCACCCGAGGGGGAGCAAGTTGGACCCGAACTATTTAAGAGGGGCGTTGACAGTAACGCCCTGATTGAATCTGCGCAGATCCTGGAGAACATCAGCGGCGAGGAGTTGTCCCGTGTTATGGAGGTTTACGAGGCGGTGAAGAACAATCGCCGTCTTCAGGTGGTAGGCCTCTCTGAAATCGTCTCCGGGTTCATCGACGTGTTTGCGGGCTTCTCCGATCCTTTGCTGACCCTTGTGCCTCTCCGCAATATGGATGAATACACCTTTACACATTCTCTTAATGTTTGCCTGCTGAACCTGGCTCAGGCAACAGCTCTTGGTATCGAAGGACAATTACTCCATGATATAGGTTTGTCGGCCATGCTGCACGATGTTGGCAAGCTTTTCATCCCTGAAGAGGTCCTCAATAAGCCTGGCAAACTCGATGAAAAAGAATGGGCCTTGATGCAGACTCACCCTGTACGTGGTGCTGAGTACTTGCTCGATAGTCCAGGTGTTCCTCGTATGGCAGTCCTCAATGCTTACGAACATCATTTACGTTACGACCTTCGTGGCTACCCCCTCGTCAAGGATGAATGGCAACAGAACCTTTGCAGCCAACTCACCAGCATTTCTGATGTGTATGATTCGTTAAGAACCAAAAGGCCGTACCGGGCCCCCCTCGAGTTGGAGGTTGTTCTTTACAATATTGAACAATTGAAGGGAACACAGTTGCATCCTCTCCTGGTTGAGAATTTTCTTCTCCTGATGAAGAAAGTAACACCTCAAAAAGAAGAATGACACCATGCCGCCGACGGTCTTAGCTCGTTTGGATAAACCCTGGGCAACTTTACTTAATAAGTGGAGTCCGTCCTCGCTTGACAGCCGTTCTGTCTCAACTAGAGTTAAAGTTACAAAACTAATTTTTCGGGAGGCCTCATGAATGTATTAGATTTTGCAATCGAGATGGAAAATGATGGTTTTGAATATTACAAAGACCTCGCTGACTCCTCGTCGCTACCTGGCCTGAAAACTATTTTCACTTCCCTGGCTGCTGATGAACTCAAACACGCCAAGGTCTTCAAGGCCCTTAATACCGGCGAGACAGTCGGTAAAATGCCAGCATCCGAGACCCTTGAAACGTCAAAGAACCTGTTCAAGCAGCTTCCAGGAGGCACTGAAGAGTTAAAAAACATTGCTGATTCTCTCAAGGCTTATCAACACGCGATGAAGCTCGAAGCTAACAGCTTCCGTTTCTATGAGGAGGTCGCCGAAAAAGAGACCAACCCGGAGGTGAAGGCCTTGTTGCTACAGATCGCTGAAGAGGAGCATACGCATTTCAACATCCTCGAAAATGTCTATAGCTTTGTCAATGCTCCAAATCAAAGTCTGGAGTGGGGTGAATTCAGTAATCTGGGTGAGTTCAGGCAGTTTGGTCGAGAGACTGACGGCTGATTGCACGAGTCGCTTGGCTGAGACGACACAGGATCTTAAGACACCTTCCGAATCACAAGAAGTTCGAGCATTCCAAAGTAAAACAGTCTGGATGAGAGAATCTCAAACCCTGAGTTTTTGACGAGCAGATAGTAATCGTCGCGGGTTGGAAACTGTTTAAGGCTATCGGCGATATAGGCGTGTATTGTCGGGTTCGCGTGCAGTAAAGTGCCCCATAGTCCGCACCAGCACTTGAGTAGCCAGTATTGGCTGACTTGACTTACGGGGTGAGCCGATTTAGAGAAATCTAGAAATGCAGCACACCCTCCTGTTTTCAAAATCCGATTTATCTCCTGCAAACCTTCTCCAAGGTCCGGCGCATTGCGTAGCGCGTAACTGCCCGTGACGATATCAACGCTGGCATTGTCGAAGCCGGTTTCTGCCATATCCCGGCACGTAAAAGATACATTGTCGAAAGGGTTGCGCTTTTGAGCCAGGGTTACCATCTCTTCTGTCAGGTCGATGCCTGTGATTCCGCTGTCAGGGAATCGGTCGGCCAGAAGAAAGGCAACATCTCCGGTTCCTGAGGCAAGATCAACACAGACCGGAGCGACAACCGCGGGAAGGGCCGCTACCAAATGTCTTTTCCACGCCTGATCACGGCCAAGAGACATGGCCCTGGTCGCAATGTCATAGCGACTTGATGCTTCACTGAAATGGAGCTCATTAAATGCTCTTTTTTTGTCCGGGCTGTCTATCTGTTTTTCGATACCAAGGACACCTCGCCAGTTTCGCATCAAAATCCTCCTGGTATTGGCTGCATCAATTTCAAAGCTTCCTTCTCATCGATCTGAAAGCTGTCCCGAGCTATTTCCCCTAGATTGTTGTAGAGGTAGGCCCTTGATGTATTCAGCTTTTTAAGCAATTTCTTCTCCTGAACGGAATATTGTTCACCCCTCTTGGTGAGAGTCGGCGCATAAAATGTGACAAAGTTGTGTCGTTCCTCAAGAACGAATTCAATCATGAGCCTGAGGTGCCTGTCACCCTTGTCTTCTCTGTCCTTTGCGTTTGTTCGAACAGCGTCATAGGCCCGATAAAGCTCATCCGAGTAACGGCGTGAATCGACCCAGCCCTCCCGGTCTTCCGGCCAGGCCCTGAGCTCTTTTTTCTGAATCGCAGCGATCACGTGTTTGAGTACTTTACTGTTGAGGATGGTTTGCATAACCAGAGCAGAATCGCGACGGATCAAGCGGACTTCCCCTTGGTGGGGTGGCTCCGCAGGGATGGATGCGCGCCAGATTACGGAGTCTGCGCTTGCCTGAACACCAGAAGGAAGCGTGGCAACAAGAAGACAAAAAAAACAGACGGCAAGTATTCTTATCACCCTGAGGTGCTCCCTTCTTTTGTGCCGAACAAGATCAGGCTGGCTGGGAGAATGAGCAGATCACAAACAAGAGCGCCCAGCATCGTAACGCCCGTCAACAAGGAGAAATAGATGGTCGGCAGAAAGCTGCTCAAACCACCCACCGAAAAACCCAGGAACAACACCAGGGCAGAGATTGAAAGTGCTCGACCCGTTGCAGTGGTCGTTATTGTAACGGCTTCTTTACTATCGCCTTGATACTCTCTTTGAAAACGAGCCAAATAATGGATTGTGCTATCCACGGTTAAGCCGATAACCACGGCCGCAATCATTGCGGTCCCAGTGCTGAGATCGATATGCAAATATCCCATCAGTCCTCCCGTCCACGCCAGCGGCACCAGGTTGGGGATGAGGGCCATGGCCAGCAGTTTAAAGGACCGAAATAGAACATAGATAGCCATCAAAACCATACTAAGAGAGAGACAAAAGCTTTGCACAACGTTAGAGACCAGTCGATTTGAGTCAACCACCACCTGGTAGAAGTCTCCGGTGGGCCGCAGTTCGTAATCGTTTCCCAGTTCTCTTTTCGCCAACTGTTCGATTCGCGTAACCAGGCTGGCGGTGTCGGCGCTGCCGATAGCCTTGATTCTCACATTGATACGCAGAGTGGTGAACTCCGGACTGACCAACTTACGCAACTGCTTCTGGTTCGGGCTTGTTTCAAGGAGATCAAAAAGATAGAGAAGGCTTTCGTTGTTGTCGGGAAGACTAAGTTGCTCCTGATTGGTTTCTGCACGATTGAGCTGTTTGATAACGCTCAATAGACTGTAACTGCCAGCGACCTTATGCAAATCATTAATGGCGTCCTGCAGTTTATCAATGCGAGTCAGGTCCTCAAGACGGGTCAGCGTGCTGCGGTCTCTGCGCGTCAGCATAAACTCAAGGCTGTTCACACCTCCAACAGCGCGCTCGATAAACATCGTATCTTTAAAGATTTTCTCTGTCGGCTTGACGAAGCGGATCAGGTCAGTGTTGTTATTGATATGGGTTAGTCCGCTTAGGCCTGCCAGGGCAAGCAAGAGTGCCAAGGTCAGGACTAAGCGGGGGTGGTTAACCGTCAACCTTGCCGTCGTCTGTAGAACCGCACTCAGCCTTCCCGTGTCGTAGCGGCGATGTGTCTTTGGCAAAGGCATATAGCTGAGCAATGCCGGAACCATGAGCATGTTTACTGAGAAAGCAAGCATCACTCCGAGGGCGGAAAAAGCACCAAAAAGCTTAACAGCGGGAATAGAACTGACCGTCAAGGAGACAAGACCTAGTGCCGTAGTAATTGCGGTAAACAGGCAGGGGAGAAACAGTTCGCGAAATTCTTCGACGATCAAAGGTTTCGGATTTCCTGGTTTGCCTGCGAGTTGCAACCAGCCATTGTAAAGATGCACCGTGGTCGAGACAGACAGAACCATAATGACGGGTGGCAGCAAGGCCGTGATGGTGTTGAGTGATAACCCGCATAGGGTATAAATTCCGACGGTCCAGCAGAGACTGATTGCCATGACTGCAAGTGGAAGCAACAGGCCTGAAAAACGTCTGAAGACCAGCAGCAGAAGTGAGCCGAGAACCAGGGTCGAAAAAGGAATAACAACCTGTTGATCACGTTGGATCAGACGGGAGACGGTCAGCTTTTGCAAAGGGATGCCGGTCAGGTGCCAGTTCTTATCGCTGTAGTCCGATGAAAGCAACTTCTCTATGGCTGCCAGGCCGCGTCCTTGCTGATCAATATTACCGGTCAGGTCAATAATGACTATGCTTGTTTTTAGATCTTGTGATATCAGCAACTGCTCAAGGACAGGATTCTGCTCAAGAGACTTGGTGATTGAGTTTTGATATGTCTTCCCGGCGCCTTGTTCAGGAATAAGTGGAACAAGCTCAATCCCGAAGTCTCCGGCGACAAGTTGCTCGGCATTTGTCAGGCTTAAAACTCTTGTGACACCCTCAATCCCGGTGAGTTCCTGTGTAATCTGTTTTATTGTTTGTAGACTTTCAGGCTCTAGCAAGTCGGGGTGGGTTATTGCGAGAAGCAACACTTCATCATTGCCGAAAATCTTTCGAAAGCTGTCATAATTCCCCTGTAACTCCCTGGTATGTGACACCATTGAGACATTACTGCTCTCAATGGGAACCTGGAGAGCAAAATAAGCGAAGAACAGGGTTGCTGCCAAGACTCCGAAAAGTGACCATTTACGCCCTTTTCCGGTCAACCATAACAGCAGTATCTCAATGGTCTTGGATGATTTTTGGGGAGATTCAGTCACAGGCGTTATCCAAAATCAATGCTGGTCGTTGTCAAGTGAACTCAATGAACGGTAAGGAATTGTCAGCATAGCAAAATAAGCAGGGAGTGATTTGTTGAAAATTGGACCAAGCAGGACTTTGACAAGGAAGAGGCGTAATACTGAAGCAAGCGACCCACGACGTGTTCCCACCCACATGCCCCTTTCTGCACGTGTGGCTGCCACGGTAAAGGCAAGACGACGTAAATGGTCATACTCTTCAAACAGGGCCTGGAAATCCTCGCTATTGGAAAAATGTTTAAACAGGGCCTCTGCGAGGAATTCTGCATCGGCAAAACCTGTGTTCATGCCTTGACCGCCAACCGGGCTCATGACATGTGCAGCATCACCACACAAAGCAACTCGATCACTATGATAGCTCTGGCAAACAAAACGCCTTGTCCTGAACATGCTTTCTGAGAAGCACTTTGACCCCTTCAAGGCGTAACCAGTCCGTCTTTGCACGTCCCTGATCAGTAACGCTTTATCCGGAGAATTTATCAGATGGTCAGTTTGTATAATCCAACGTCGCTGTCCTTTTGGCAGCGGGAATGACTCGACTGAGCCATGACGGCTAAAAAACAGATGTGCTTCATCTCCAAGGCCGGAATTGTCGGCAAAGTCAGCCATCAGGAAACAAACCGGGTATTCCTTCTCTCCGGTGAGTTTTATTCCTGCCAGGTCCCTGACGACACTGCTGTGGCCGTCGCAACCGACCAGAAACGAAGCCGTTACTTGCTTGAATTCAGTCGCCCCCGTTTTTTTTACTTTCGCCGTGACCATCTTTTCCGTCTGTTCAATCTCTATCAAACTGGTTTTTCGACAAAGAGTGACGCTTCCGTAACGCAATAAGTTCTCCTCTAAAACATTTATCGTCGTGGCCTGAGGGACGGCGAGGATATAGGGGTGGGGATTGTCCAGAGATTGAAAACTGAGTTCTCCTGCGAGTTGTCTTCCTTCGTGAACCTTGGCAAGCTCAACGCGAATGCCACGATTGACAAGAACGTCATCAAGGCCAAGTGCTTGAAAGAGGTCAAGAGAGGGCGGGGTGACGCCGATTGCCATAGATTCGGCAGGCGGTGCGGCAGTTTTTTCTATCAGTAGAGTGTTGAGATTTTTCTTTCCGAGCAGGTTCCCCAGCATCAGGCCCACCGGCCCGCCGCCGACGATGATTACATCATAATCAGGAGCGCTTGCCATTGGTGGCCCTGTTTGCCTGAAGTAGCGCCATTTCGACAGTTAGCCCCGGGCCGAAAGCCATGGCGCAGACTTTCTCCTGACCTGATATTGCCGCCTGAGAGAGGGTCTCTTTAAGAACAAAAAGAATGGTTGCGCTGCTCATGTTGCCGAACTTTTGCAAAACTGTTCTCGAGGGTTGAACTTGACCCGCAGAGAGACTGAGGCTTTTGGCGACCTTGTCAATAATTGTCTTGCCTCCCGGGTGCACGGCCCAGCGATCAATGTCTTGAATTGATAGTTTATTCTTGGTGAGAAGAGGCACCAGGAGGTCATTGATGCCGGCACCGATAATTTTCGGGACATAACTCGAGAGTGAGATATCGAAGCCCAGGTCGCCGATACTCCAGGCCATGGCTTCTTTTCCGCTCGGGATAAGTGCGGAGTCGAAGTCGTCTATCCGATAGGTGTCGATTCCTGGTTGCGGTGAGCGGCCACTGACCAGGACCGCTCCGGCGCCATCGGCAAAGAGCGAATTGGCCAGAATCGTATCTTCACTGCCATTGATCTGCAGGTGAAGACTGCAGAGCTCCAGGCACATGACCAGCACAACGGCTTCCGGGTCAGCCTGGCAGAATTGAGCCGCCATGCTCAGCGCCGGGAAGGCTGCATAACAGCCCATAAAGCCGAGATGGTAACGTTTCGTGTTGATGGGAAGGCCTAGCTCCTGGCATAGAAAATAATCGATTCCGGGGTTAAAGAACCCGGTGCAGGAGGCTGTGATCACATGGGTGATCTCTGTCGGTGAAAACTCGGATGCCGCCGCAAGCAATTGGTGGCCAAGATCAACAGCCAGCTTGTGACCTTCACGGGTGTAGGTGCTATTGCGTTCAGATGTGCTTGGCTGTCTATAAGAGCCGTCCTCATTAGGGATAAAGAAGCCCTCGCCCCAGTCGGAAATAACACTGTGACGCGTTTCGATGCCAGAGTTTCGGTAAAGCATCCGAACCAGGCGCTTGTCACGCTCGTCAGTGGTCCACTTAAGCATCTGTTTGCCGACGTCTTCCTGGCCGTAGCACCTCTCGGGTACTGCCGTCTCTATATGATGAATCCAAACGGACATAATCTATCCTTGCCTGGGTTGAGTGGCCTGGGGCGTCTTTAATGAGCTTCGAGAAGAAAGGAGGTTGTGACCTTGATAGTGTCTCCGACTCTGATGATGCCGAGAACTGAAGGTGCTTTAAGTTTGTAGTCGGCAAGAGAGAGTGTGAAGGCCAAGTCTGCCGTGAGCTTATCCTCCGTTTCCACAATATTCTGCAGAATCGAAGTGACAGGCTTTTTGATGTCACGAATTTTTAGCTGGAAGAGGAGAGGTTGCGTGCTATCGATGTTTTCTTCCAAGGCTTTCCTGATAGTGCTGAGAGGTACAGGCCCACTCATGCCTGAAATCAGCGGATACTTTTCAGCCTCAAACATTTTGCGCATTTTGTTGTCACGGCTGGAATTGTCAGTATCCATTTCAGCCACGGCTACAGTCAGCTCAGGGACATTTATGACCCCGGCATTTACACTGGCAATAAAAGGCTCACAACGTCCTTTGCCATTGAAATTATGGAGTGTTGAACTTCCCTCAAAAGCAACAGTACAATTGCCCTGGTAATCTGTTGCGAGTGAGATTGACGGGAGGAGCAGAAACAAGGTGAAAAAGATAAATGTTCTCAAGTGATAATCCTCTTAATAAAAACATAAATTTTACCTTTTCATTATACTACAATTTCAGGGTTTATTGTCTCCAGACAATTCACCAGATTTACCGATCAACACATCAATCGTCTGAATCAAACGGGTAGCAAAGTCTTGCCATTGGCAGCAAGGCCAATTTTCTGTTGAAAGGTGGCCTTGAACGTTCAAGTTCTGCTATGGTAAGTATCGCGTCCACTCATCGGACAGCTCACAAAATCAACACCAGGAGAAGATAAAGCGTGTACACGGAAACAAATATAGCCTTAGACTGCCCCTGTTGCGGCGAATCGATCTACGAGTCTTTGAGTTGGTTCAAGAAGACCTATTCCACTTGCCCCATTTGCGACAAAGGTCTGTCAGCCAACCAGTTTACTTCTCTTATCTCTGATCTCGAAAAATCGATGGAAGAGAGTGTCGAAGAGATGGTCAATGGTCGACCGCAAGGTGGTGGTTGCTGCGGCAGCAAAAAGTCTTCCTGCTGTTGCGGGTCCTGACCTCGAAACCATCACGTCTGGAGAAAATGTATGGAGATCGACCTCTACGCTCTTGAGCACCTTCTGAAAAAGCGTCTCGATGAAATTGAATTGATCGTTGCTGGAACCGGCTACTTGCCCAAGACTGTGATAGGTGTCGGCACTGTATTGCTCGACAGCCAGGGTGAAGTCGAGTTGTTGACTGCCAAACAACAGGTTACCTTCGAAAGATTCATAAAACCTCTTCTGGAATCATCACCCAAAACCTGAGGGAAGCATCTCCACAGAAAAGCTCCCTGGTAATCTATGTCACAGCAACAAAAAATTTACATGACCCCCGGTTGCGCAAAACGATTGCGCGCTGAGCTAAAGAAACTGCTCTATACCGACAGGCCAACACTCGCCAAGGCAGCTAGGATTGCTGCTGAGGAGGGGGATCGCTCGGAAAATTATGAATATCAGGCAACCAAGAGAGCGATGCGAAAGATGGACGGACGAATTCACTTTCTAACAAAAAGAGTTGAAAGTTTAGAAGTGGTAGACCCTGTTAAACAAGGTGACATTGCCAACGGCCGTGTCCTTTTTGGCGCGACTGTAACCGTCGAAGACGATGAGGGTGAAGAAAAGGTTTACTCTATTGTCGGGAT
>JAOUDB010000166.1 GCA_029859485.1 Desulfuromonadales bacterium
CGATCACACAGTGAAATCGGCAGAGGTTGCAACGGACCCTGCCCTCGTCAAGCGCTTCCCAGAATTTTGCGGGATGGATAGTCATGGGGACATTATAACAAAAAAGACTTGGTTCGTGGTTCGTGGGACGTGGGACGAGCAAGGCTGACAACAAAAAATACAAATGAATGACCCCGCCGCAAGCAGCGGGGTATCAATCAGTTAATTGGTTTTCTCAACGCCGCAAGCGGCGGGGAATAAAACCCAAAGTGATTCAAGCTGTTTTGTTTTTGACTTTCCTCGTGCCTCGTACCGCGAACCTCGTACCAAGCACCTAAAACATAAACCGCCGCATACTCACATTCATCAGCAAACCGACCCCTGTCATAGTCGTCACCATACTGGTTCCACCATAAGAAAAAAGCGGCAAGGGGACACCGACGACCGGCAGCAGACCGATCACCATGCCGAGGTTGACGACAATATGCCAGAAGAGCATGGCCGAGACACCAACGGCGAGATACATGCCGAAACGATCGTTGGAGCGTAAGGCAATATGCAGCCCCCAGATAACGATCAGGCAATAGAGCGACAGCAGCATGAGACAGCCGATTAGTCCCCACTCTTCGGCAAAGACAGAGAAAGCAAAGTCGGTATGCCGCTCAGGCAGGAAAGAGAGCTGTGACTGGGTTCCCTTCATGAAGCCCATTCCATCGATTCCGCCACTGCCCACAGCAATCTTGGACTGAATGATGTGATAACCAGCACCGAGAGGATCACGCTCCGGGTTGAGAAAGGTCATGATGCGCTGTTTCTGGTAATTGTGCAAAAGGAACCATCCGCCCCCTGCGGCAGCGAAACCTGTTACCCCCAGGAAGACAACGGCATTGCGCTGAATCCCGGCAAAGAGAGCCATGGTGCCGCCGATACACAACACCAGAAGGGCAGTGCCAAGATCAGGTTGTTTCATGATGAGCAGAGCAGGAACCGCAAGCAGCAGGCCCGGAGCGATCAGTTCCATCAGCGAAAAACCACGCAGATGCGCCTTATCACTGAAAAACCGCGCCAGGGCGATGATGATGACGATCTTCATGATCTCGCTCGGCTGCACGTTGAAACCGGCCAGGCTGATCCATCGTGTCGCGCCCATGCTGGTTTTGCCGACAGCCAGAACCAGTATCAACAGCAGCAGGTTGCCACCGTAGAGTGGAAAGCTGAAATACTCAAGGTGGCGGTAATCGAGGAGGCAAACGAGAACAATAATCACCAAGCCCAGCCCCAGCCAGTAGAACTGCTTGACATAAACAGGCTGGGCCGCGGTGGTCCAGGATGATGTGGCACTGTACATGTTGGCGATGCCGATGACTGCAATCAACAGAATCAGCAAAACATATGTCCAGTTAAAATTTGTGATCAGACGTCTGTCAAACATGGCTCAATCCCTGAAGACAACCTTTTCGGGTTCTTCGTTATCACTCACATCCTTGAAGTAGGCTTCATACATGGCTTTAGCAATAGGCGCGGCGGCACTTGAGCCGTGGCTACCATGCTCGACAACCACTGCAATGGCAATTTGCGGATTCTTTGCCGGAGCATAGGAAACGAAGAGCGCATGATCCCGGTACCGATAAGGGATCTCATCATCCTCAAGCTCTTCTTCATCGTCATCCTGGCGACGAATAACCTGGGCCGTGCCAGTTTTACCGGAGAACCGGACCTTTTCCAGGCGACTTCGCCAGGCCGTCCCACCAACATCGTTGACGACCGATTCCATGGCATTCTGTACCGCTGCGATCGCAGCTTTCGGCCAGGCCGCTTCATTCAGCTTTTCAGGTTTAAGCATCCATTCGGTGGCACCTTCAAGATCCACGATCTTCTGCACGATCTGTGGTTTCCAGACCGTACCACCGTTGGCGAGGGCTGCAGTCATGGTGGCCAGTTGCAGAGGAGTCGTCAAAATGAAGCCCTGACCAATCGCAGAGATTACCGTCTCACCGTCATACCAGCTGGTGCCAAAACGTTTCTTCTTCCACGCCCTGGTCGGGATCAGCCCGGAGCGTTCAGCCCCGAAGGGAAACCCCGTCTTCTGACCCAGGCCCATCCGGGTCGCCGCGTCGGAGATTCTGTCGATCCCGGCTTCCAGGCCGACACGGTAAAACCAGACATCACAGCTTTCCTTGATGGCTTTATGCAGATCAACCTTGCCATGGCCTCTTTTCTTCCAGCAGCGATATTCGAAGCTCTTGTTGAGTTGAAAACTACCGTTGCAGGTAAATGTGGTGGAAGGAGTCGCGGTGCCGGCCTCAAGAGCGGCCAGCGCGACAATCATTTTGAAGGTAGAACCCGGAGGGTACTGACCGCGTAGTGCCTTGTTGGTCATCGGTCGCCTGGGGTTGTCGATCAGTTCACGCCACTCGACGCTGGTGATTCCACGGGCGAACCAAGCAGGATCAAAGGTAGGGCGGCTCACGAAAGCCAGGACCTCACCGTTATTGACATCAAGCGCAACTGCAGCACCGGCCTGATCACCCAGCGCTTCTTCGGCGGCTTTTTGCAGGTTCGTATCGATCGTCAGGTAAAGGCTCTGCCCGGGTAACGGGCTGCGCGTGGTAACCTGGCGAAGTTCCCGCCCCCGGACATTAACTTCAATCCGTTTCTGTCCGGCGGTGCCGCGCAACCGATCTTCAAACATCCTCTCAAGAGCGGTCTTGCCAACCATTTCACCGGAGCGATAACCCTCGAAACTTGACTTACCCAGCTCTTCTTCAGTCACCTCGCCAAGATAGCCAGTCAAGTGAGCGGCCAGTTCACCGTGCGGGTAGTCACGAAACGGCTTGACCTCAACCAGGATTCCGGGCAAGTCAACAGAGTTCTCCTGAACCTTTTCCATCGCCTCTCGGCCGACATCCTCAAGCAATGGCAAAGGTCGATAGCGAGGTAAGCGATGGCCCTCTTTCCAGCGCTCTGCAAGCTTTTCCTCATCCATATCGAGCAACTCGGAGAGAGTTGCGAAGAGATTCTCACGATCACCAACCTCCTGGCGCAGGGCTGAAACAGTAAACGCCGGTCTATTATCAACCAGCAAGGCACCGTGACGGTCAAATATAGCACCTCGTGGTGCCTCGATTGCTACATAGCGGATGCGATTACGCTCAGAAAGATCACGGTAATGCTCAACGCCGAGAACCTGCAAAAACCACAGACGAAGCACAAGAATGAAGAAAACTCCTACAATGATGATGGAGGAGACGACAAACCGGCGTCGCAGTCCGGGAGTTTCTTCGGGAGACGGGTTAAGACTCATAACGGCTATCAAGCTTGCGAAGGCCGGGCAGCTTTTTACGCGGCATGAAGGTCCGCTGCAACCAGACGGTAATCCGCAACAGGATCAGAGCAGCAATAAAATTCAGCAATAGCTGCACCGGCAGATGCCAGGCCATTTGCGGCCAGATCCGGGCGGCGCGACTGAAAAAATCGAGGGCAAAGGCTGTGAGGAACGAGTCAAGAATCGTTCCAGCGAGAACCAGAAGTAACAGAAGCGGCGAACTTTCTGTATTAACTCGGGTGACAATAGCACGCACCGCAAGAAAAATACCGAGCAGGACAAAACCATGCAGGCCAGGAAAGGCTCCGGCGACTCCGTCGTAGAACCAACCCATGAGATAAACCAGAGACCCGCCTCTCCATGGGCCCTCATGCAGGCCAAGGTAAACCACCAAGATCAGAAGCAGGTCAGGTTTGTAATCTCCGGTGAGAACCAGAGGCAGAAGTACCGTCTGCAGGATGATAGCGATCCCCGCCAGGGCAAAATAAATCAGGGTGCGGTTCATTGCGGCCCCCGCAGCAGGACCAGAACCTCCTCAAGGTGGGAAAAGTCGACGGATGGGATGACTTCGATCGCTTGAAAAAGTCCGAACTCCTGTCTTTCGACGCTGCCGACGCTACCAACGACCAGGCCTTTGGGGAAGACTCCGCCCATACCGCTGGTGACAACCCGGTCACCGACCTTGACCTCTTCCTGACGCAGCACAAAATCAAAGACCAGCTGTTCACCCTGTCCCCGGCAGACCCCGCGTGCGCGGTTATCCTGCAACAGACTGGCAACGGCCGAGGAAGCATCGGTTACCAGGAGAACTCGTGAGAAACGTGGGCTACTGCGCACTACGCGACCGACGACGCCTTCGGCGACAACCACCGGCATCCCTTCGGTAACACCATGTTCCTGACCTTTGTCGATCATGACAGTCCGAAACCAGCTGGACGCATCTTCGGCAATCACACGGGCAGGCAGCGTATCAATGTCCTGAGTCTCTTTGAAGTCGAGTAACAGTCTCAGGCGTTTGTTCTCCAGACGAACTTCGTCACTCAGTGTCAAAACCGCGCGCAGGGTACGATTCTCTTCGGTCAGTGTGCGATTCTCATCTGCCGTGTCGACCAGGTAAAGGTAATGCCCCCAGATACTGGAGACCCCCATAATCATATTGTCGAAGCCGACCTGTACCGGCCCGGTTAAACGCAACACCATGCTCTCGATAAAATTAGTTTCTTCCTGCTGGCGCAGGCTGACCGAATACCAGAGCAAGGCGACCAAAAGCAGCACGCCTCCGAGAAACAAAGGTCTATTTTTTTGCCACCATTCCCACATGCTTCAATTCCACGAAAAAAGAGGGCGAAATGCCCTCTTTTAAATTCTGCAAAACCATAGCGGTTACCGGATAAAGAAGTGCCCGCCTTGCCCGAGGACGATTAAGAGGCCACGGTGACCTGCTTAAGCAGATCCAGTTCATCCAGAACCTTCCCCGACCCCAGCACAACACAGGAGAGAGGGTCTTCGGCAATCACGACAGGCAACCCGGTCTCTTCACGCAGCAACTGATCAAGGTTACGTAACAGGGCTCCGCCACCGGCCAGGACGATACCTTTGTCAACGATATCGGCAGCCAACTCTGGTGGAGTTCTTTCCAATGAAATTCTTACGGCTTCAACGATTGCATTGATCGGTTCAGAGAGCGCCTCACGAATTTCCTGAGCCCCGATTTCTAGGGTCTTGGGAATACCGCTTACCAGGTCACGCCCTTTGACCTCCATAGTGTCGACCCTACCCTCTTCCGGCGAGTAAGGGCCATCCGGGTGGGCACTTCCGATCGTGATCTTGATTTGTTCCGAGGTGCGCTCGCCGATCAGCAGATTGTACTTGCGCTTGAGATGCTGGGTCAGGGCTTCGTCCATCTTGTCGCCACCCACCCGAACACTTTTCGCATAAACGATGCCGGCAAGGGAGATAACAGCCACCTCGGTGGTTCCACCGCCGATATCGACGATCATATTGCCAGAAGCTTCAGTAATCGGCAGACCGGCTCCAATCGCAGCAGCCATAGGCTCCTCGATCAGGTAAACCTCACGTGCACCGGCCGACTCAGCAGATTCCTTGACCGCTCGCTTTTCGACCTGGGTGATCCCGGAGGGGACACAAATGACGATACGGGGACGAACCAACGCTTTGCGGTTATGGATTTTACGAATGAAGTAACGTAGCATCTCTTCGGTGATATCAAAATCAGCGATGACGCCATCTTTCATAGGACGAATGGCAACGATACTGCCGGGAGTACGACCCAGCATATTCTTTGCGTCGGTGCCAACAGCCAGAACCTTCCTCTGCCCGACAGAATCTTTCTGTACCGCGACAACCGAAGGTTCGCTGACGACCACCCCTTTACCTTTGAGATAAACAAGAGTGTTCGCAGTTCCAAGATCGATCGCCAGATCGTTGGAGAACATACCTAAAATTGCATCAAACAAGTTGACCATAATGTGTGGCAACTCCTTTCAGGAGATCCATGAGTTAACTAAAGCTGGAAAATGTTGTTAACACTAGCAAAAGCACCCCGGCTTTTCAAGAGATAAACCTTATTCTTATGGCAACTTACGAGAAAAAACCGCCGAGGTTAATGCCCCCTCGCCTCTCAAAAATATCGACGCCCCACCTTCCAACAGGGCAAACACACGCAATAACATTTAATTTCAGCAACTTAGATCAAACTAAAAGCCTGCATGTCCAGATTCACCAGAAAGGAAAAATGTTGCATTTACACAGACGATTGTCTAACATTCGGCCCTATTGCTTTGGGGGCCTTCGCTCTATCCGTGACACGACAAGACTGGATAGCACGATCAAT
>JAOUDB010000167.1 GCA_029859485.1 Desulfuromonadales bacterium
TTTTGGTCGTGCCGATCTTGTCAACCACATCCATGCCCTTGATGACCTTGCCGAACACGGCGTAGCCGTAACCTCTGACAGAGGTGTCCTTGTGATCGAGAAAATCATTATCCTTGAGGTTGATGAAAAACTGGCTGGTCGCACTGTCGACGACGCCGGTGCGAGCCATAGCGATCGTGCCACGCAGGTTGCGCAAACCATTGCCTGCTTCGTTCTTGATCTGAGCGAGAGTCTTTTTGGGCGACATATCAGGGGTAAAGTTTCCGCCCTGAATCATAAAATCCTTAATAACCCTGTGAAAGATCGTACCATCATAATGTTTGCTTTCAGCATAGGTCAAAAAGTTTGCTACTGAGATAGGCGCTTTTTCGTTATCCAGCTCGACAGTTATATCGCCATGATTGGTTTCTATTACAACAACCTCGACAGCGAGCACAGGTGCGGTAAAGAGCAGACTGGTTGTAAGAATCATCAAAATTATTTTTTTCATCATTTTTATCCCCTTAAAATGGTTTTCTTATTCGTCTTCTGAAGTCAGGGCCCGCGTCATCAGGTCAGCAGCCGCCTGCTTCGGGTCTTTCTCTTCGTAGAGAACCTGGTACATCTGCTCCGTTATCGGCATGGCAACCCCAAGCTTGGTGGCCAGTTGATACGCGGAAAGGGTGGTCTTGACCCCTTCGGCAACCATACGCATCTGATTTAGGATTTCGTCCAGTTTGCGTCCTTTGCCCAGCTCGATACCAACCGAGCGGTTGCGGGAAAGGTCGCCGGTACAGGTCAGCACCAGATCGCCCATGCCGGCCAGCCCTGAAAAGGTCGCTTCCTGGGCACCCTTGGCTTCACCGAGACGGGAAATTTCAACCAGACCCCGGGTAATCAGGGCCGCTCGCGCATTGTGGTTAAAGCCGAGCCCATCACCAACACCGGCAGCCAGGGCAATCACGTTCTTCATCGCCCCGCCGATTTCAACGCCAACAACATCCTGGTTGGTATAAACACGGAAATAATCCGTGCTGAAAATTTCCTGAACACGGTGCGCAACTTCAGGATTAACCGCTGCAACCGTAACAGCCGTAGGCTGTTCTGCAGCGACTTCTCGCGCAAAGGATGGTCCGGAAAGAAAAGCACTGCGTTTGGCGACTTGCTCACCAAGAACTTCCTGCAAGACCTCGGACATAGTCAACAGGGTACCGTTTTCTATCCCCTTGGCCGCAGAAACCAGTAGGCAATCTTCTGGAATGTAAGCTTTGAGATCTTTTAGGACGTGGCGCATGACCTGCGATGGTGAAACCAGCAGAATGAGTTGGCTGTTTTGGGCAGCCTCTGACAGATCGTTGGTATAAGCCAGTTTACTTGAAAGAGTTATCCCATCCAGATAGAGATCGTTGACTCCGGTTTCTTGGAGCCGTTTAGCCAGGTCTGCTTCGTAAACCCAGAGGGTGACATCGTGACCCTTTTTAGCCAGAACATTGGCAAGGGTGGTTCCCCAGCTACCAGCACCGATGACTCCGATTTTCATCATGTCAAATCCTCTCACCCTTGGCGTAATGAACAACCGAAAAGCGCTAAATCGCCTTCTTTTTCTTTTCAATCCGCTCGCGTACCTGCTCCGTCTTGCGAGTCAGGATATCTTCTTTGGGATAAATCCCTTTAAGCTCCTCGAGAATTTTCAAAGCTTCCACGAGCTCTTCCTGCTCCTCCAGTACCGTTGCCAGGCCGAAGCTTGCTTCTACAGCATAGGAGCTTTCCGACCAACGCTCAATAACAACCCGATAGGCCCCGGCCGCTTCCGAAAGCTTTCCTTCCAGAGCGTAGGTCATGGCAATTCGGTATTGAACTTCGGCAAAAAGATCGCTTTGCGGATCATTCTTCAGCAGGCTTTCAAACTCTATCCGGGCCTGGGCAAAGTTATTCAGGCGGAAATAGCAGTCTGCCACCTCGTATTGCAACTGATCGCTGTTGCTATCGGCATCATCGAGAACTTTCTGGTAGACAGCGATAGCCTGACCACAGTCGTTGAGCCGATACTTGTAAAGCACAGCGACCTGCTTCCTGGCAGCAAACACCTCTGGGGCGTCCGGGTAATCCCGCTCCAGCAGCAGGTAGGTCAGCAGGGCATCGGAATAACGACCCAGGTACAGATCCTGTATTTCAGCGACCTGAAAAAGAGCCTGAGGTATCCGCACAAAAGACGGCTGCTCAGCGTGAAGCTCCTTAAAGAGCTCAACCGCTTCGCTATACCTGGCTTCCTGCCTGAAAGCGAGGCCTTGCTGGAAACGTTCTTCGAGTCTTGTTTGTAAATTCGCTTGGTACCAGTAAGCGCCGGCGGCGACCAGCGCCACCATGATCAGACCGAGTAAAATCCAGAGCCGCTGCTTAGGCGCCTTCCCCTGGCGCGTCAACTCCTCCAGAAGGAGCTGTTTCTTCAATTTCTGGATTTCCTTCGTCATCTTCCTTCTCTGCCAGCTTGGCGACCGCAACAATACGTTCATCAGCCTCGAGCACCATCAGGCGAACCCCCATGGTGTTGCGGCCGATAACGGAGAGGGCGCTAACCCGTGTACGCAGCACCTTACCCCGGTCGGTAATAAACATAAGGTCTGATTCATTGTCTACCAGTTTAACATCAACCACCTGGCCATTGCGACCTCCGGTCTTGATCGTGATAATACCTTTACCGCCGCGACTCTGTACGCGGTATTCGGTGAGACTGGTGCGCTTGCCGTAGCCGGTTTCTGTGACGGTGACCAAGGTCGACGCAGTCGCATCGGAGACAACCTCCATGCCGATGATTTCATCATCACCTTCGAGCATCATACCGCGAACACCCCGGGCTGTGCGGCCCATGGGGCGGGCGTCGCTTTCGTTAAAGCGGATCGATTTACCGTTATGGCTGGCAAGCAGAATATCCATAGAGCCATCGGTCAGACGCGCAGCGATCAGGCTGTCACCTTCGTCGATGGTCAGGGCAATAATGCCACCCTGGCGGGGATTCGAATAAGCCAGCAAATCAGTTTTCTTGACCGTGCCTTTTTGCGTAGCAGTGATGATGAAGCGGCCTTCCTCAAATTCCTTGACCGGAAGGATCGTCATAACCTTCTCATCCGCCTCCAGGTTGAGGAGGTTGACGATCGCCTTGCCGCGCGCAGCGCGACCGCCTTGCGGAATCTCATGGACCTTGAGCCAGTAGACCTTGCCCCTGCTGGTAAAGATCAGGATATAGCTGTGGGTCGAAGCAATAAAGAGGTTTTCAACAAAATCCTCATCCTTTGGTCGCATCCCTGTCGCACCCTTGCCTCCCCGGCGTTGGGCCCGGTAAAGAGACACGGCGTTACGCTTGATATAACCAGAATGGGAGACGGTGACGACCATGTCTTCCTCGACTATCATGTCCTCAATGGAGAGATCAGCCGCCACGGCAATAATCTCGGTGCGACGAGGGTTGCCGAAACGATCTTTGATATCGTTCAATTCGGCTTTGATGATCTTGAGTATCTCGACCTCGCTGGCAAGGATATCCTTGAGGCGCTTGATCAGCGCCATGACCTGGTTGTACTCCTCGATAATCTTGTCACGCTCGAGGCCGGTCAGGCGGTGCAGGCGCATTTCAAGAATCGCCTGGGCCTGGATATCACTCAGCTCGAAACGGGAGATCAACCTCTCCTTGGCTTCAGCCGGGTTGGCGCTGGTTTTGATCGTTTGAATAACCTCGTCGAGGTTGTCCAGGGCGATCTTCAAACCTTCGAGGATATGGGCGCGGGCTTCGGCTTTCTTCAGCTCGAACATGGTGCGCCGAGTCACGATCTCCTTGCGGTGGTCAATGAAGAGATCCAGCACTTCGCGCAACTTAAGAATCTGTGGTTGGCCTTTGACAATCGCCAACATGATGATGCCAAAAGATGAATGCATCGGCGTCATCTTGTAGAGCTGGTTAAGCACCACTTGGGGGATGCTGTCTCGCTTCAACTCGATAACGATGCGCATGCCGTCACGGTCCGACTCATCGCGCAGATCGGAAATACCTTCGATCTTCTTGTCCCGAACCAGGTCGGCGATCTTTTCAATCAGTCGCGCCTTGTTAACTTGGAAAGGAATCTCGGTGACGATGATGCTCTCACGACTGGTGCGGCTGTTCTGCTCGACCATCGCCTTGGCGCGCATCGGGATAATCCCTCGACCGGTGCGGTAAGCCTGGTGGATGCTGTCTCGGCCCATGATGAAGCCGCCGGTCGGAAAATCAGGGCCCGGGATCAGCTCAAGCAGTTCCTCAATCTCTAGCTTCGGGTTATCGATGACCGCAATCAAGCCATCAATAATCTCTCCCAGGTTGTGTGGCGGTATCTTGGTCGCCATACCGACCGCAATACCCTCAGAGCCGTTGACCAGCAGGTTGGGATACTTGCAGGGCAAAACCAATGGCTCTTCAAGAGAGTCATCGTAGTTGGGTCCAAATTCAACCGTTTCCTTGTCAATGTCGTTGAGCAGCTCATGAGCCAACCGATCCATGCGAACTTCGGTATAACGCATAGCCGCCGCCGAGTCGCCGTCAACCGAACCGAAGTTTCCTTGTCCATCGACCAGAGGATGGCGCATGGAGAAGTCCTGGGCCATACGAACGATGGTGTCATAAACCGCCGAGTCACCATGGGGATGGTACTTACCAATGACGTCACCGACCACGCGAGCCGATTTCTTGTATGGCTTGTTGAAGTCGTTGTTCAGTTCATTCATGGCGAACAACACCCGCCGGTGAACCGGTTTTAGACCGTCTCGCACGTCCGGCAGAGCCCGGCCGACGATTACACTCATCGCATAGTCCATATAGGACTTGCGCATTTCGTCTTCAATATTGACGCTGACTTTGTTCTGTTCTGAAAGCATCTAGGTTTTTCCTCCGAAAAACCGGATCGTGGTTGGTGGTTCTTGGTTCGTGGAAAAAGCTAATCCCACGAACCCTGAACCCATAACCTCGTTCCGGGGTTTATACGTCCAAATTAGATACGTTAAGGGCGTTATTTTCAATAAATTCACGACGCGGCTCAACCTGGTCGCCCATCAGCACGGTAAAGATCTGCTCCGCCTCGATGGTGTCTTCGATTTTGACCTGCAGCAACACCCTTTTTTCGGGATCCATCGTGGTCTCCCAGAGTTGGTCCGGGTTCATCTCCCCCAAGCCTTTGTAGCGCTGGATATACTGTCCCTTCTTGGCCCGAGCGAAGAAATAGTTGAGCAAGTCCTGACGATCGCTCACCACCATCTCTTCTTGCCCTTCTTTACTGATCAATGCCTTATCATTCAAACAGATTTCTTCAACCTGCTTGTATGATTGTAGTAACAGCTTGTACTCATACATCGACAGACTCTCCAGCACCTTCTGGTCGATGTAGGATCGCAAGCTACCCTTTTTATAGAGAATCCGAGGTGGATCGTTAAACACCTCAAACTCAACATCAGGTTCAATCTCACGTAACTTGGTGGCCAAAGGTGCAAGGTCAATCAGGTCCGCGAAACCATTCTGCAATTTGCCACTCACAAAAACCTTAAGAACTTCGGCATTGATCCCCTTGTGCACCATCTTGCCGAAGTGCTCATTGTAATCAAGGATATTGCGCAACGTCGGGATTATTTGTTTGCCGCGCAAGACCTTGCCGCTCTTCTCCATCTTCACGGTCATTCCCTCGACACCCTCATCGAGCAGGTATTCACGAAGTGCTTCCTCGTCTTTCAGGTAAAGCTCTTTCTTACCGCGTTTGGCCTTGTAGAGTGGGGGTTGAGCGATGTAGAGGTGTCCGCGTTCCACCAGTTCCGGCATTTGTCGGAAGAAGAAGGTCAACAGCAGGGTACGGATATGCGAACCGTCGACATCGGCGTCGGTCATGATAATAATCCGGTGGTAGCGCAACTTGCTCAGATCGAAATCCTCTTTGCCTATACTGGTTCCCATCGCCGTGATAAGGGTTCGGATCTCGTTGGAGGTGATCATCTTGTCGAAGCGTGCCTTCTCGACATTGAGAATCTTACCCTTCAACGGCAGGATAGCCTGATAGCGCCTTTCCCGTCCCTGTTTGGCACTACCACCGGCCGAGTCGCCCTCGACCAGGTAGAGTTCACAGAGCGCAGGATCCTTCTC
>JAOUDB010000169.1 GCA_029859485.1 Desulfuromonadales bacterium
AACTTCAATACCCACCAATACACAACGTCGCATAATATATATTATGTCAACTTTTGTAATGGAAAATAGGTAATGTTTAAGAAGTAGTCAAGATGGGTAAATTTGCGTGAAGCATGAGCGATAGTTTGATCTGGGTTAGCGCGAGAAAAGAAGCCAAAAAAGTCCATGCTTTGGTCTTGCTCTGAAAAAGAAAACGTCTTACATGGCAAATTTGAAGGCCGCGCCTCCGAGTGAACAGAAGCACGGCCTTTCAAGGCAGTGAAAAATTAGCCTAGAGGGTTGCTACGGTAAATTGTACATTCTCTATACGAGCCTTGCCGCTCGTGCTGAGATTGTAAGTTTTGCCCTTGTCCCAGGACGAATCTATTTTGAACACATCTCTCTGTCGAGCTACCTTGAGCGTGCCATTACGATAAGTTACCGGCACGACGACCTTGTTGCCGTTCCTTGCGACCAGGGTGATGTTGCGTGACTCTCCATTTTTCAAAGTTAGACTAGATCTCTTAAGTGCCCCCTGCTTGTTGCCTACCTTGATCAGGCCACTGATGAAACTGACCCTGACGCCCTTGTCGAGATCGTCGCGAGAATCATTTCCAGTCTTTGCTGCAACCTTGTTCTTGACGTTGTGGCGCTCTTTCTGCTGTTCCTTGACGGCCTTATCTCGCTTGATCGATACGGTGTCAACCTTGTTGACCTTTCTTTTTACAGTTGATGTCTTGCGATAACCCTTTGCTGATTCTAGCTTCTGTACGATAGATGGCTTGTGAGTGGCCTTGTTGGTTTTCGCTTTCTTGGCGGTAGCCTTATTTTTAACGTCAATTCTATTGTTAGTCTTGTATGGTGTTGTTTTAATGAAGTTATTTGTAACCTTGATATCGTTCTTGCCTGATGCAACTTGAACTCTTTTAGCGACCTTCTTGTTTGCGTACTGGTCGCCTTTCGCCAGGTTTCGGACCCTTAGATGTAGCCCGCTCAAATCATAGTTTTTACCAGCGTTAATATGGCCATATTTGTGGCCTTTATCCCAGGTTTTTACGTATTTATAACTTGTAGAGCCAGGAATGCGCCGACAACTCCTCGATGAATCGAAGTGCAAATCGTTATTATGGTAATGGGCGTAAATTCTTGTCATCCGCCCTCTTCTGTTTTTGACTGGAATTTCTACGTATTGACCATTGGCGATTACAAGCTGAATTGGCTGAAAATGCCCTCCACGGTAGGCTGTGTCAGCATACAGCGTTACCTGGATTGCTTGATGCAACTGAGCGTGATGAGTCTGCCCGTGTGTTGCCTGAACGCTTATGTGGGTCGGTTGTGATCTGTGCCTGTATTCTGTGTTGGTGTGAATAACCGGGGCGCATGCCGTAACTGACAACATCGTCAAAAACAAACCAAACCTGAACCATATATTCCTCTCGCTCATCATGACATCCTCCTCTTTTCACATTGTTATCGTTATTGTTGAGTACGATGCTATGTGCGAATATAGGATCTGTCATTGGACATCGGGTCATAGATCGGCAGATGTCGACAATGTCGGGTAGACATTATATTGACTAAGTAATTGTTATTATTGATTAAGAATTAAATATGGGCTTTTGGCTAAACATGGAAGGGATCTGGAGGAGCTTTAGTGATACGGCACAATCTGTTCATTACTTTTCGCTTGTAACGACTTCAACGAAACGCGCCCTGCCGATAAAATCGCCAGAAAATTACAACAATAGCAAGAGGAGGAAGTCGTTTTAACGTCTCACTGACCTCCACGCGAACACCTGAATGTCGCTCTATTTTCCACTGTATGTAATCAATGCCCCCCTTAAAGGTAAACAGACCCTTCAACAGCCTCAAGATTGAGAGGATCTTGCCCTGCAAACTTCTGATTCGCCATGTCAGCGAGTTCAGGCGCTGTTCCCTTTCAGAAACATGCAAATAATAGCTGTCAGGGCTCTCGCAGCTGACATTTATGCCGTTCGGTGGGTTACCAAGAAGAGTCCCGGTTAATGCCTGGTAATAGTCCGGGGCCGTATCATACAAACGCGCTGCAGCGTCATCTGGCTGCTCTGTGCGCAGTTCTGAACGATAACTGAGTGAAAGGCCGCGAGACCAAAGCTCACGTGCTGTAAACCGGCCTGGCATCTGGGGAAGCGCTGCCATGACAAACCTGACGACAGCAGCGGCTAGCGCCTCATGAACCTGGAGGGCGACAGATTCGTCGCGGCAATAGACTATACTGGACCTTTGGCAGAATCGGCCCCAGATATAGGAGTGAAACCAGCTCTTCGTCCCTTTGCGAAAATCAGGGAGGGAGAGCACGGCGTATTTGGCCCTGAGGGTGTGACCCTCGAAGGGCACCTCCAGGTAGAAGACGTTAGGTGGCAAAAGCTTGTTGAACACAGCCATGACCGGGTTATTAAATGTCGAACGATAGTCATCGACCAGCAGGTAGAGGTCAGCGAGCCCTTCGTGCACGCTACCGCTACGCAGGCAGGAACCATAGAAGAGAACAGCACACACGGAATCGCCGTGAAGTTCGCGGGCAGCAACGGCCAGGAGGTTGAGTTCCGGCGGCAACTTCTGCTCTGCGCCGGCCTTGATCAGCGGCACAAGCTCTGCTATGGCATTGACGTGCTCAGTCTTGTTCATCGAATCTGGCCCTCGAGCATCAAATCAGCGTGAGCAGAGAAAAAGAACTGGTTCTGACGCCGATATGGCAACCGACCCCTCCCCTGCATCATACAGCTCGCCATCCAGGGTAAAATCCCCTTTCATGGTGAGCTGGATGTCCTGCACTTTATGACTGGTGTATCCATTGCTGACTGTCGCGTGACGGCTCAGGTTCGACCGGAACAGTGAGCACAGGACTCTCAGAAGATACTTTGGCTTCGCCGCTATGGCCGTGTAATACAATGGAGCGTCTTCTTCGCCCCAGTAGGGACGCATACCCACGAACAAGCGCTCGAGAGACGTAACGAACAGGAAGAGATCTGCCCTCTCCCTGGCCTCGCTGCCATTCAGGCTGGCCATATGAGATAAAGGCGGCAGCTGGGCCTGGCTGTTAAAGAGGATAGCCAGCAACATTCGCAACATGGTCAGGGCGGGCATAAGTTGCCCACGCCAGCCCATGGGGTTGTCCTTGCTATGAAAGATCTTGATCCCTTCGCAAATAGCACCGGCGCCGAAAAACATACCGCAAAGAGGCTCTTTGCCCTGCCGTTTAACCTGCAGTATCGGTCGAGAGTTGACGACAAGATCTGTGTCGGCATCCTTTGACCATTCGATAATTCTCTGTAGCGCGGCCGTTGGGGGACCGGCGACGCCGACATCCCTGGGCAGCATACTCGTGGTGCCAGCGCACAACAGCGCCAGCAACGGCGGCCTGGTGAACAGTTTTTCTCTTTCGAGAATCGTCAGCACGGCCTGAATCGTACCATCGCCGCCATTAATAACAATCAGATCTGTGTCGGCCTGTGCGAAATCGGTTAAAACGCTCAGCATCTGGTCCGGGTTCGTTGCATCACGATGCAGGATCTCCGGATAGTTGGCCAGCAGCGTTTGAACTGCCCTGCCCCCCTTTTTATTGCCACCGCTGAGAGGGTTTGTCAGCACGCTGATCCGCCGGCACTGTCCCTCTTCAGGGTGCGGCACTGTCTCAGGCATAGCAGGCTTACTCCTGGCTTTTCACCGTCTTGGGACGCCGACAAAACCACCTCTTGTACATGGTGAGGCTTTCATCGGTGGGGTCCAGGTCGATAAACCAAGAACGTAGAGGCCCCGATGTAACCCGCGCATGAATTCCCATCACCAAGCGGGCGACCAGGAAGATGCTGGAGAGAACTGTCCACAGGCAGACCGCCAGCAGGCCGATATCCGGACGACCGATAAAGAGACTTGCGGTTAAAAGGATCAGGTTGGGATTGCGGCGCCCGGTGATAAGCCGAAAGCACGAGTCGACCGGTTGCCAGCAGAAAATCCCGGACGACTCCAGGAATTGCTTAAAAATCACCTCGACCAACCTGCCGGCAACGTAGCCGCCAAGAGTCAACTGAATGGCAAGATCCGTCGAGATGAAAGGCAGGCTCGGCAGGCTGAGAGCCCAGACGACGTACCAGATGGGAGGAAAGATCAGGTCGATTGCGTGGTCGTAGGTGTTGCCGAAGGTGCTGTAGTTCAGGGTGGTCCTGGCCAGTTTGCCGTCGACAGTGTCGAGGAAGGTCATGAGCCAGGCCATGGCCAGCCCGGTGGCATAAAAGCCCTCGTAAAACATGAATACAGCCAGAGCCGACAGGACGAGGCTCAGGGTCGTGACCTGGTTGGGGACAATGCCGTAGCGTGCACAGAGACCGGTGGCCCAGCGTGCCGGTGTCGGCCAGAGCCACTTGGTCACCAGGTCGGTCACTCCCTTGTAGGATCCATCAAAGAGACGTTTTTCCAGGCTGCGGCGATTCTGAGCGGTAACCGGCAAAAGAAAAGGTGTGTCGAATTTGCGTAAATCCTTCTGGTAAGCGTTGACCAGGGTTTCCGGGGACTCATGGCGCAAACCGTCCGGATAATCGCCCTGAGCACCATCTGCGAGAATGGTTTCCACCTGCTCGGCAAGTTCAGCGGGAACGTGCGCGGCGACAGGTTTGGGGCCCTGGGGTGTGTCGGCCTCTATGACGATGCCAACTTCGCCAACCATTTTCTGGATAATCCTCTGGTCGTAGAGAAAGTCGCCGCGCAGAAGCAGAACCGAATCAGTCTCCGCGACGGGCGCGTGCTCCACCTGGATGTTTTTAACGCCAGCTTTCGCGAGCATACGCGTCAGCCTCTCACGTGAAGACAATCTCCACAAGAGAGTCTCATTTTCCTCGAAAATCCGAGCTGTTATTGCCATCTTGTTAAACCTGTACAGTTGGTTTTAGACCGGACTCTTTCAGGCTCGTCATGAGCTCTGTCCGGACAAAGATTAGTAGAAAAAACGGAATCGGTACTATATACTCCCAGCATGTCAGAAGTAAAGAAAGAGAAACCAACTGCCCTGCCCGGAAACGTCGATATCAAGACGCAAACGGCTCAACTTGACAGCTTCTACCTGGCTCACATCTCCGACCTTCACCTGACCTCTCTATTACATGCAAAAGGCAACCAGCTTTGCAATAAACGCCTGCTGGGATACCTGTCTTGGCGGCGCAAAAGAAGATGGGTGCACCGTCCCGATATCGTCGAAGCCCTGGTTAAGGACCTGCAGGCAATCCGTCCCCAGCATATAGCGGTTACCGGAGACCTCACCCACATCGGCCTGCCCGGTGAATTTTCTGAAGCCGCTCAATGGCTGTCCTGCCTCGGCGCTCCCGAGCGGGTGACCGTTATTCCGGGCAACCATGAAGCCTATGCGGGCCGCAACTGGATGAAATATCTCACCGCATGGACGCCTTACCTGCTTTCCGACAACTCTCAGCAAAGCTCCGGGCTTGAAGACTTTTTCCCCAGCTTGCGCGTTCGCGGCCAACTCGCATTGATCGGCCTCTGCTCGGCGCGTCCCAGTCTGCCCTTCCTCGCGGTTGGCAGCCTCGGCAAGAATCAACTGCTGAAATTGACGGACCTGCTGAAGGAAACCGGCGAGTCAGGGTTGATGCGCGTTGTCCTGGTTCATCATCCGCCTGTTCATGGCACCACAAACTGGCGCAAGCGTTTGGTTGACAGCGAGGCATTTGCTGACGTCATCAGACAGCATGGAGCAGAACTGGTGCTGCACGGCCACACCCATGGCCCCACCTATCGGCAGATGCAGGGCCCGTCAGGGACGATCCCTGTGGTTGGGGCGGCATCCTCGTCGGAGCTGAACCCCAATGCCGGGCGGTGTGCCGAGTATAACCTCTATCATTTGAAACGGGATGGGTCGAACTGGAAACTGACCATGCATGTCAGACGTTATTCAGAACAATCGGCGGATTTTTCCGAGGCGCAGAGAATCTCCCTGGAGATTCCTCCGCTACGAGAGGAAACAGTCGTGGAAGCATCTTATACCTTGCAACAGGGCAATCTTAAGGCACCCTGAACAGCAGCCAGTTGGCCAGCAGGACGATAATCGCAAGAGGCAGCAGGGTTGTGACTGCCGGGTGCAGCCCAAG
>JAOUDB010000170.1 GCA_029859485.1 Desulfuromonadales bacterium
CACCTTTGCGATAACCAGGAAAGCCGGCATCCACATTCACTGCGATCAACTCGTAATTAATCGGGGCACGGCGTTGTAGTTGCGCGAGAATATGCAACAGAGCGTAAGAATCCTTACCACCGGATACAGCAACGGCAATACGGTCGCCATCTTCAATCAGGTTGAAATCGCCAACCGCCTGGCCGGTGAGTCTTTTGACTTTGCGAAAGAGCGCATTATTGAGTAGCACTGTCGTAATCCCGCTTCTTTTGAGATTTGCAACACAGTTGCTCACTCAAGTTAATATAAGACCAAAGCATTTAACGCTATAGGTCTAAACTTTTCAAGAGGAGAAAGCAACGGCGACCTTGAGGCCGCCGCTAAAAAGAAACATTCTTCCGGACAGGAACTAGCCTTCTGAGCCAGAGCTGTGATCGGCATGAAAGTGCTTCAGACCAAAGAGTTGACGGACATCTTCCAGTGCCAGGTAAAGGGAAGGAATCAACAAAAGGGTGATCCCCGTCGCAAAGAGGATTCCGAAGGCCAGGCTGATCGCCATAGGAACCAAAAACTGGGCCTGGACACTGGTTTCCAGAATCATCGGCATGAGACCGAAAAATGTCGTCAGAGAGGTCAATAAAATCGGGCGGAAACGTCTTTGCCCTGCCTCCATAACCGCAGCCATCAAAGACGTCCCCTTACGGCGAACACGGTTGATATAGTCAATCAAAAGCAACGAATCATTGACCACCACGCCGGTCAAGGCAACGATGCCAAACATGCTCAGGATACTCAGGTCGTAGCCCATAATAAAATGCCCAAGAATCGCGCCGACAATCCCGAACGGAATCGCAACCATAATCAGCAGCGGCTGAGAGTAGCTGCGAAAAGGAATCGCAAGCAAAGCAAAGATGACAATCAACACCAGTTTAAACCCTTTGAACATACTCTCCATCGACTCTCTTCGGTTCTTGTCTTCACCTTCCATGTCGTAGCTCAAACCGGGGTAGTCAGCCATCAATTTCGGCAAGTCAGTTGCTTTAATTGCAGCGACAACCTCTTCAGCGTTGGCAGTATGGCTGTCGACTGTCGCCGTAACATTGATCACGCGCTTCCGATCGCTGCGGTTGATTTTGCTGAAACCGCGACTCTCAACCAGGGTCGCCGCCCGCTCCAGAGGGATCTCGCCACCATTCGGCACCCGGATGCGCATGGTTTCCAGATCCCAGAACCGCCTCCGGCTCTCTTCCGGGTAGCGAACCAGAACCTTGACTTCATCGCGACCACGCTGTAATCGCAAAGCCTCAGAACCATAAAAAGCACCACGCAACTGTCGACCAAGGTTCTCTTCCGTAATCCCGAGGGTGCGGGCTTCTGCCTTCAGGCGAACTTTCACCTCCCGTTTGCCCAGAGTGTAATTGTCTGTGATATCTCCCGTCCCGGGATATGTGGCAATGAGTTCTTTGAGACGTTCGGCCGCCTCATCCAAAACGGTAAAGTCCTCATGAGCCAGTTGAATATCGATATTGGCACCGAGATGAATCAAGTTCGAAACAAACGTCAGCTTTTCAACCGAGGCGATCTCTCCCACCCGTTCGCGCCAGCGATTGGAGATTTCCGTAGCCGGCACTCCCCTCAGCTCACTCGGAGTCAGAAACATGGCAATCGTGGCCAAATTCCCACCGGCACTGGAACTTGCGCCGCCAGGGCCTCTGTCCGTTGTCGCTGAACCAACCGACGCATAGACGTGACGCATCACTGAATCAGACGCCGGGCGATCCTTATCGTACTCGGCAATCACGTCCACGCCGGCATTAACGATCTGCTCCTGAATCCGGGTTGTCAATTCCACAGAACTCCCCGGTGCCAACTCAAGAGCAACCTGAATAACGTCACCATCGACTTCCGGCATAAAGCGAAACTTGACAATACCACCACCGACCAGACCGACCCCGGCCATCAGCAACACCGCACAGGCAGCGGCAATCGTCGTGTAGCGATATTCCAGACAACACGCGAGAGTCTTCCGATAGGGTCCCTCGATGAATTTCTGCACTGCCGTACCAAACCGTTTGCGGTTTTTATCCAGCCAGCCCAGGAAACCAGCCGTATCCTGACGAGGTTTGCCAAACGCCAGGTGCGCGGGCAGAATGAATAGACCTTCGACAAGAGAGACCAGCAGAATCGTAATAACAATCGCCGGGATGACCATGATGAATTTCCCCATGATGCCGGTCGTGAAGAGCAGGGGCAAAAAGGCTGTCACCGAAGTTAGAATGGCAAAGATAACCGGCTGAGCAACCTCGATCGTGCCATCAACGGCCGCCTGTAGATAAGTTTTGCCGGACTGTCGATGCTCGTAAATGTTTTCTCCGACGACAATGGCATCATCGACCACGATGCCGAGCGCCATGATAAAGGCGAAGAGCGAGATCATGTTAATCGAAACGTCGATGGCGGGCATAAAGAGCAGGGCGCCGCAGAAAGATATGGGGATGCCAAGCATGACCCAGAGCGCCAGACGGATCTCAAGGAACAGGCCGAGGGTAACAAACACCAGGGCCAGGCCGATCAAAGCATTCCTGATCAGCAGGTCCTTGCGGCTTTTGAAAAGCTCAGAGTTATCGTTCCAGGTCGCAAGGTCGACCGATTCGGGAAGTTGCCTGCGCTTCGCCTCGACAAACTTTTTGACCGTATCGGATATTTCCGTGGGCTTCTGATCACCGACCCGATAAACCTTGACCATGGCTGCAGGTTGGCCATCAAAGAGCCCGAACTGATCGGTCTCCTCGAAACCATCCTGAATGGATGCAATGTCACCGAGGCTGACTTCTGTACCATCGACCGTTGTTAAAATAACGATACTGGCGTACTCATGCCCCACATAGCGGCGCTCCTTGGTCCGGATGAGGACTTCGCCCGAGTCGGCCTTTATGGTTCCTCCGGGAAGATCGAGAGACGCCTGACGAACCCTTTGCGCCACCTGGTCAAAGGTTAAGCCGTAGCGGCGCAGGTTATCCTCGCTGATCTCAATGGAAATTTCGTAGGGCCGCACACCACTCAAATCGACCTGGGTAATGCCGGGTTCCAGCAGCAGTTCGTCTCGAACCTGTTCTGCTAACTCGCGTAAACTGCGCTCCGGCAGAGCACCAAAGACAACCACGGAGATGACTTCGCGGCGGTTGAGAATTTTACTGACCACCGGTTGTTCCGCATCCTTCGGGAAGGTGGTAATACGATCCACCTCGCTCTTGATATCTTGCAGGACCAGATCTATGTCAGCGTCAGTTGTAACTTCCGCAATAACACTCCCGTAACCTTCAGCCGCAACAGATTTAACTTGTTTGATACCGTCAACCCCGGTCAGGTTTTCCTCGATCTTGAAGATGACACCCTCTTCGACCTCTTCCGGACCGGCGCCAGGATAAGCCACGCTAACCTGAATCCGATCAAGGGTGATATCCGGAAAGACTTCCTGTTTGATGCTGAAGCCCATGATCACGCCGCCAACGATCAGCACCAGCATCAGCAGATTGGCAGCAACGTGATTCTCCGCCATCCAGCGAATAGCCCCGTTCATTAGTTGGTCTCCTGCATTTTCGGTCTCAGCAGCATCCCTTCAGCGGCTCCGGAAAGGTTGGTCAGAACGATCTTTTCATTCGCATCCAATCCGGAACGAATCAAAACTTCATCACGTTCCCGACGCAGGATATCAACCTCACGGATATGCAAGCGGTTTTCGTCATCAATCACCCAGATGGTATCGTTATCGTGCATGGCACCGCGCGGCACGGAGATGATATCAGAGAGTTCTTCTCCCAGTATCTGCACATTAACAAACATGCCGGGCAGAAGATCATTCAGAAGATTTGCTTTCTCCGTATCCTCGGTGAAAGGATCATTCACAGTTATGACGACGCGCGCCATCCGGTTGCGTGGGTCAATTTCTCCCAGTGATCGGGTAATCTCTCCCTGCCAGTGGAATGTCCTGCCACCGGATTGCAACTCAACTTTCGCAAGAGAGCCTCTCTGCTTTGTTCCTTTGCGCGGAACCTGTATCCAGACAATCTCTTCGAGAGGAAGCGGCACAACAATTTCTATCTGGTCTATCCCTGCCACAGTGGCCACAGGCGCTCCCACATTGAGAAACTGCCCTATCTCGAGCTGCTCGCTGCGCACGTAACAATCAAAGGGAGCAAACACCCTGGTCCGCTCCAGATTAAGTTCGGCCTGCTTGACATTCGCCTGAGCGGCATCGCGCAGTGCCCGGGCACTTTTCAACTGGGGTTCATAGACAACCAAGGGGTTTGGCTCTAAATCGCTCTCACTGTTCAGTGAATGCCATTCTTTACGGGCCAGGTCAGCCAGGTTCTCGTTGCGCAAGAGTTCCAACTCTGCCTGGGCCAGAGTGGCTTGCGCGTGAGCGATCGCCAATTGGTAGTCAACGTCTTCGATAGCGAAGAGCAATTCACCTTTTTGAAAGGTGCCGCCAGCAACCATCTGCGGCGCAAGCTTGCTGACTCGCCCTTTAACCTGCGGAGTAATGCTGACCTCATAGCGCGACTGGGCACTGCCGGTACCACTAATCAGGATCTGACGGTCGGCCTTAGTCAGTATTCCAACTTCTACCAGAGGTCCAAGGTGAGGCGCTTCATGAGGCTTGGGAGTCTTGCGCGACTTGACCAGAACGAAGGTCAACACCAGGGAAATCACGATCACCAGGAAAGGTAGTAGAGCTCGCTTCATCTTCATTGTTTCTTATCCTCTTCAATCTGCAAACGTGAATTCATTTGGTCCCTCATCCAGTCGCCACCCAGCGCTCGTGCCAAACTGATTCGCTCAGCAAGCAATTGGCGCCGCGCAGCAAGCAGTCGACTGCTGACATCAAAGTCAGTACGCTGCGCAGTCAATACGGGGAGATAGTCCACCAGGCCGGCGAGATAGCGGTCCGTTGACAACCTCAGGGTTGCTCCGGTCGCCTGTGCGGTTTCAGCAAGCCGTTCGACGCGTTGTTCCGTTGCATAGTTATTGACCAAAGCGTCTTCGACTTCCTGAAAAGCGGTCAGAACTTTTTGCTGATAATTCGCAACGGCTTCCCGCAAGGCCGCCTCTTTTCTGTCGACCTCGGCACGACGTCGGCCACCATCAACGAGTGGCATGGCCAGGTTGCCAAGCAGGCTCCAGAACTCGCCTTTGATCAGTCCTGCAGTCACATCCTGACGCAGAGAACCATAGCCGCCGGAAAGGCTGATCGACGGGAAGCGATCGGCAATAGCCGCAGCGACTCGGTAATCAGCGGCTTCAACACGCTGCAAAGCCGCCTGCAGGTCAGGCCGCTGACTGATCAACTCAGCAGGGATACCGGCATCAAAAAGATCGGGTGCGCCGGGTAATTGTTCAAGACTGCCACCAGGACTGCGCTCAGGATATCGCCCTATCAAAACAGCTATGGCATGCTCGACTTCGCCCAAGGACGCTTCAAAAAGATAACGCGCAGCCTGGGCTCCGGCCAGGCTCTGACGGGCCTGGTACATATCGACAGCGGGAACCAGGCCCAGGTTATAGCGGTTTTCGACACGCAACAAAGTCTCTGCAAAAGAGGCAATGGACTGGTCGGTCAGCGCCAACTGTGCGCGCTGTTCAATGGCAAGGAAATAGAGGTCAGCCAGTCGTGCTGACAGTCCCAGATAAAGGGTCTGCATGTCCTGGCGGGTGGCAGAGAGGTCCAACTCGGCAGCCCTGCTCTGCGCCGACAGCTTGCCCCAGAGATCAAGCTCGTACCCTGCCGCCAGAGACAGCTGTTGATTGTTGCCGATAAAATCATCCGAGAGGCCGGGCTGGCTTGAGCGACCCACATTCCCCCCGCCAGAGAGAAACGGAGACTCTGCACTGCGGGTGATCCGTGCCAGGGCTTCAACTTGTTCGAGGCGCGCCACCGCCTGCGTCAGTTCCAGGTTCTGTTTAAAAAGCTCTGTCATTAACTGATTGAGCTGTTCATCCTCGAAAGCCAGCCACCACTGCCCAGCAAGCGGCCTGGCCTCACCTGTCATTTGTTGCTCGAGGAATTCTTGCGGGAGCTCCACT
>JAOUDB010000171.1 GCA_029859485.1 Desulfuromonadales bacterium
CAGGGAACAAGGAACAAGGAACAAGGAACAAGGAACAAGGAACAGGGAGATCTGCCTGTCGCCTCTAGCTCTGGTCTTAATTAGATGCACAACTCTTCTGCAACAGCTTCAGTCATAGCTGTCAGTAAACTGTTTAGCTCTTCATCATTGATGATATAGGGGGGCATGACATAAACGAGTTTGCCGAAGGGACGAACCCAAACGCCTTTGTCGACAAAGCGCATGGTGATGGAAGGCATGTCCACAGGTTGTTCCAGTTCCAGAACTCCGATCCCGCCTTTGATGCGGACATCTGCTACACCACCCCAATCCTGACAGGGCTGCAGGTGCTCAAAGAAAGTCTCACTCATTCTGGCAATGCGCTCTTGCCACGGGCTATCTAGCAGCAGGTCAATGCTGGCATTGGCGGTGGCGCAGGCCAGCGGATTGGCCATGAAGGTCGGACCATGCATGAACGCTTTTGGAGCGTTGCGTGAAATGGCCTGGCTGATTTCGGAGGTCGTCAAGGTTGCCGCCAGAGACATGTAGCCACCGGTTATAGCTTTGCCCAGGCACATGATGTCCGGAACGATTTCTGCCTGCTCACAGGCAAAGAGGGTGCCTGTCCGGCCAAAGCCAGTGGCGATTTCATCAGCGATCAGAAGGACATCGTAGCTGTCGCAGAGCGATCTCACCTGACGCAGATACTCTGGAGCGTAAAAACGCATGCCGCCAGCCCCTTGAACAAGCGGTTCAAGGATTACGGCAGCTATTTCGCTATGGTTCTGTTTGACCAGATTACGAAAGTCAGCGATATCTTCATCGCGCCATTCGGCATCCTTTGTCACCGTTGGAGCCTCGGCAAAGAGATGCTTCGGGAGAGCCTCGGCAAAGAGATGGTGCATGCCTGTTTCCGGATCACAGACCGCCATGGCTCCGCAGGTGTCACCATGGTAGCCTCGCCGGATTGTCAACATCCGCTGTTTGCCGGGCTGTCCCTTTGAGTGCCAGTACTGAATGGCTATCTTGATAGCAACTTCGACGCTGACTGACCCTGAGTCGCAAAAGAATACGCGAGTAAGAGGCTCCGGCGTCAAAGTGATCAGACGTGCGGCAAGTTCTGCCGCCGGGCGATGAGTCAGACCACCGAACATAACGTGTGACATCTCATCAAGCTGCGCCTTAGCGGCCGCATTGATGACCGGATGATTGTAACCATGAATGACCGACCACCAGGACGACATGCCATCGATTAATTGACGACCGTCCTCAAGGGTTAAATGGACCCCTTGCGCGTTTTTTACGGGGTAGGGTGGGAGAGCCCCCTCCAGGGGGGCATAGGGATGCCAGACGTGATTTTTTTCGAATTCGAGCCAGTTGCTGTCATCCAGGAGGTTGGGCATGACTGTTGGTCCTTAAGGCTTGATCAGGATAGTTTCCTGTAGCTTAGCGGAAAAATAAGGCCTGAACAAGGAATGTATGAGGTTAGGGAGCTTTCAGGACGAGCTGTCCTCTTCATACTTGGCACTGTCCTGGTACTGCGGGGGTAATAGCTTGCGTCGCAGCCACGTCAGCAACAGGCAGACAACGAGTGCCAATGCTACCAACAGGCCCAGCCGTCCGGTTAAGGTCTCGGCGCGCTGCCAGCTGCTGCCGCCTAGAAAGCCGAGTCCCGGATAACTGATTCCCCAGAGGATGCCGCTTATAATTGAGTAGAGTGTGAACGTCACAGGACGCATCTGACTGGCTCCGGCAACAAAAGGAACCAACCCGCGAATCGGGCCGAGGAAGCGACCGAAGAACACGCTCTTGCCACCATGCTCAATAAAGAATATCTCGGTCATGCGCAGTAGGCTTTGGCGTTTTTTTAGGAGCTGCCATTTCCAGAGATGAATGCCGAAGCGTGCTCCCAGCCAGTAGCTTAAGAGGTCTCCAGCCAGGGCACCGCAAGCTGCAGCGGTCATGACCGCCTCAATCGGGGCCTTGCCCTGGAAGGCCAGCCATCCGCTGAAGACCGTTAACACACTGCCCGGCATGACCAGCCCGACTCCGACAAGAGCTTCAAAAAAGGCGATTAAAAAGACCGCGGCGATGAATAACCCTCCACCCGGTAACAGATTGAATATCTCTTGCAGCCAATGTTCCATCGCGCCCGCTCTATTTGAGGATTCAGGGTTGGAACTTCTGGTGCCACCGGTTAAAAATGTCCACCTTCTTGTTGTCAAAACGAGCTAAAGAAGAGCGAACTTTTTCAGCCGTACGTTTGCCCGGCGCTGTTTTGGAGTAGAAGAGGTCGGCATAAGCGACAATCTTCTCTTCCAGGGTCTGTGGGCTCATGTCGCGATGTGGCAACGGAAGCTCTTGTTCCCTGATGTCTTCCACGCTTAAGCCGACTCCGATGTGGCGTTCGCACACCAGCGCATGACGCGGGAGTCCTTCTTTGCGTAGCAACTCAGCGCCAATAATTCCGTGACAGATATAGGGCTTGTCGCCGAAGCAAGCCAACTTCGGAGTGTCGGTATAGAGCATGCCAATATCGTGCAGCAACGCTGCCTGCTCGACAAATTCGATATCGACAGCTTCTGTTCGTTCGACATGAGTCGCTACACTTACAGCCAGTTTGGCAACCTGGGCACTGTGTGCCTGAAGGATCTTTCTGGCCTCTTGGTTGCCACCGTAATATTTATCAATTAAAGCACGTGTTTGCAAATTATTGCCTAAAGTGAAATATAAATCTTGTTGTGCAGGTTTAGGGTTGCTTGATCTGAAAATAATGTTGAACGCAAAGTCGCAAAGAACGCTGAGGAAAATCTCTTAAATCAAAAATTTGGTCTTATTCCCCCGCAGCTTACTGCGTTGTTTAATTTTAAAGCGACAACCTTTCTTTGGCCGCGATGAAAGTCTATTAAGATCTATGGTTAGAACCAAAACCTACGGCATCACTTTTTAGCTTGTACAGATTTTCATAGATTCTGATCGCGGCTAAAAATGGTTTCAGATTGTGCTGACAACAAAAGTTACAGGCTGTTGATATCTCGTCTCTTGATGCGAGTTATTCATTTTATGAAAAAAGGTTTGAGCCTGCCAACTCCTCTCTGCGGCTTCGCGCCTTTGCCTTTAAGTCTGTCTTGGCTTTGCTTGGTTTGTATCTCCTTGGATTTATTGAAGAACCTGGAACGTATGAATCACTTTATCCATAACCCCTGAGTAAAGCTTTGTGTTTTCTTTCAGTATTGTCAGGGAGATCAAGAAGTTGCGGTTGGCATTTGAGAATTGATAACTTTCGAAATGCTTTTCTGCAGAAACTCCGACAATGTGTGTGGCATCGCCGGCCGGCAGGGCGACCTGCTCTTCCAGTGAAATTACCAAATCTGTAAACTCCTGGTACAGTCGAGCTATTTGCTGCTCCGGTTCGATCATCTTCCGTTCCTGAGATATGAGCCTCAGAAGTGTGCCGTCAGCCTGGGGAGGCTTCCAGCGGAGCTCACCACTTTTACTGCCGTAGGTGAGACGACGGTCTTTGGCCCACAAAAGGGGGTATTCGATAGCACACTCGAGTACTGCGTCGATATACATACCTGTTTTGATCTTTGATCCGCTCTCCTGCATGGCGGCACAGCCCTGGAGCAGAAGACTGCAGGCGAGCAACAAGGCAGGAAACGAGATAAATGTCAGGTATGGTCGGATCATGGCCCTGCCAGAGTTTGAAGTTTGACTTTCCCTCCAATTATACACAGCGTCAAGAAAGTGTGTAACTCCTTGTATTTTTCTGCAGTCGCCTTGCTCAACTACTCCAGACGGTTTTTGTGTGTTTTATAAATGGCCAGATGAGAACGGCAACAAGCAGAACCTGTGTGATAAGAAGAATCGTGAAACAAAAGCTGAGACCAGAACGATCGGCCATCATTCCAACCAAGGGGGCGGTGATCACAAAGCCGAGCCTGAAGGTTAATGATTTCAGAGAAAGAATGCTGGCGCGTTCATGCCGATCACTCTGCTTTTGCAGAGCGAGGCGCAGAAAAGGCCCTTGAATACCGCGCATGATCGTGAGCAGGAAGTAGAAGGCGAAGCCCCAGATAAGCTGGTTGAAGGCCAGGCCTGTATAGCCAATGGCGATCAGTGATAAAAGGAGAATTGGTGTCCCTCTTGCCCCTAGGTGATATTGAATTCGATAGCTTAAGAGCGAGCCGAATGAAACACAGAGGTTGGCAACGGCCCAGATTGGGCCGAACCAGACCAGAGGAACATTGATCGATTGCATGTAAGGTTGAATCAGCCAGACTGGATAAAAGGATGCCAGCCCCAGCATAGCGGCGAGCAGGATACTGTAACGCAGGCCAGGTTTAAGTGAGAAGGCTTTGTGCGCAATTCCTAGGGCTTCGCGCAGATGGGAAGCTGTATGTCGTTTTGCTGCAGGGATTTCCTTCAGATTGCGGCAGACAAAAAAGGCGGAAATCCAGACCCCTATCTGCAACAGGAAGGGCAGGAGGGGAAACCAGGCGTAGAGCGCTCCTGCGCCGATGGCGCCAGCGGCCTCCCCGGCCTGCGCCCAGGCTGTCATGCGACCATCATGTTTCGCGTATTCCTCTTCCTTGCCTTCATGCCGGAGTGTTTCGTAGAGCAGGGCGCTATCTGCTCCGCTGATAAACGCATATGAGATGCCAAGCTGTATCTCGGCAACGAGCACGCCGGCAAATGAGCCGGCGAAGGTATAGGTTGCCCAGCCGGTGATGCCGAACAGACAAGCGAGGTTGAGGGCAAACCGATAACCCAGACGGTCACTCAGGTAGCCTGACGGAAACTCCATGATCAGGGTTGCCAGGGAAAAGAGGGCCTGCAGCATGAGGATCTCAGAAAGGCTTAAGCCGATCTGGTCCTTCCAGAAAAGAGTGATGATGGCCATGGGCAGCAGGGCCATCTTCAGGCTGGCAAAGATGTTGAGAAGGAGGATGTTTTTGGAGAAGCCGGTACGCGGCACGAGGAACGTGGGGCGAGGTAAGGACAAGGTTAAATCCCTGGAGCTCTGTTAATCCTGGACGATGGTTTTACCTGGTGTTGCTTGCGCGGGTTCGTTTTTTTTGTCGAGGGGCGTCAAAGTCTTCGCGTACCTCGCGCCGCCTCACTTGTCCCTGGTTTAAACCCAATAAATACAGGCCGAAGGACAATTGTCCATGGCGGACTCTATCTTAGCTTCCGGGGCGCCGGTAGGGTTGTGAACGACAGCTTTCTCGTGAGCGTGCCCGTTGTGACTGTCTTGCATGCTGAAGACCTCAGGGCAGACCTGGGCGCAGACTTCACAGCCAATACAGCATTCGGGGTCAATCGCGGGTGTGCGTGACATGTGTGTGCTCCTGGTTAACGAAATGTGATCAGAGGCGTTAGCTTACTGCAAAAGAAAAATCTTGGCTAGGAGATTGTCGACTATTTCGTGACTTCATTGTATATCAAACATACGAGGATTGTTTTGGGCCCGTTTATCAATATGCAACAGCTATACGCTCCATTAGATTGACTGCAATCTTATAACATACTTGTTGGATGATGAGAGGCTACAAGTCGGTCGAGTCGTGCGTGGGGACCGTTCTTGACCCGACCAAAATGTATAATTTTTCCCATAATTCAGGATTTATAGTAAACAATTCTTTGTGTTACACTTCGGAGAATTAAAGGGGTTATTCTTATCATTACAAGGAGATCACAATGGTGACAACTCTGGCATTTGATGTGTACGGGACACTTATTGATACGCACGGTGTCATGACATTACTGGAAGAACTGGTCGGCGACAAAGCAAAAGATTTTTCGAGGACCTGGCGTGACAAGCAGCTGGAGTATTCGTTTCGCAAAGGGCTGATGCAGAACTACGAAACCTTTGCCGTCTGTACCAGCCAGGCCCTTGATTACACCTGCGCCTCTTATGGTGCCACTCTGAGCGCTGAACAGAAAAAGGAATTGATGGCCATCTATCGCGTTCTGCCGGCTTTTGATGACGCGACAGAAGGTCTGACCCGATTGAAAGATACAGGAAACCGCCTCTTCGCTTTTTCCAATGGCGCAGCAGATGCCCTTGAAATACTACTTAA
>JAOUDB010000172.1 GCA_029859485.1 Desulfuromonadales bacterium
GGACGCTTGCGCATCAACGGTTTTCAAGACCGCCGCCTTCGGCCTCTCGGCCACTCCTCCGTTTTTATTTATCTAGACCCGCATTTGTAATACAAACTACGAATCGTAATCAACCGATTTTTTCAATACCGCCCATATAAGGACGTAAAACTTCCGGAATCACCACCGAACCGTCTTCCTGCTGGCAGTTTTCCAATACCGCAACCAGGGTACGACCGACAGCCAGACCCGAACCATTCAGGGTGTGAACGAATTCTGGCTTGCTGCCTGCCTCCCTACGGAAGCGAATTCCGGCACGCCGGGCCTGGAAATCGCGGAAGTTCGAACAGGACGAAATCTCACGATAAGCCTGTTGGGCTGGCAACCAGACTTCGATATCGAAGGTACGGGCGGCAGAGAAGCCGATATCGCCTGTGCAGAGATCAACCACGCGGTAGGGCAGCTTGAGTGCCTTCAGGATACCTTCGGCATCGGCCAGCAGCGTTTCCAGCTCAGCTTCGGAATCTTCCGGACGGACAAACTTGACCAGCTCGACCTTGTTGAACTGGTGCTGGCGAATCAGGCCACGGGTATCGCGGCCATGGGCACCGGCTTCTTTGCGGAAGCAGGGCGTATGCGCCGTGTAGCAGATCGGCAGCTGTGCCCCGTCGAGGATCTCGTCGCGAAAGATATTGGTCACTGGCACTTCGGCGGTTGGGATCAGGAAATAGTCCGGATCATCCATGTGGAAGAGGTCCGCTTCAAATTTCGGCAGCTGCCCGGTTCCGGTCATGGTGTCGCGATTAACCATGAGAGGGGTCTGTACTTCCGTATATTTATCCTCCCTCGTGTGGGTGTCGAGCATGAAGTTGGACAACGCACGTTCAAGGCGGGCACCGGCTCCCTTGGAGAGGGAGAAGCGGGCACCGGCGATCTTGGTGGCGCGTTCGAAATCAATGATGTCGAGATCTTCACCAAGGTCCCAATGGGCCTTCGGCTCAAAGCCTAGCTGGGTCGGCTCGCCCCAGGTTCTAACTTCCGGGTTGTCTTCTTCAGACTGGCCGATCGGGCAGACTTCGTCGGGCAGGTTTGGCAGGGTCAGCAACAAGCTTTTCAGGCCTTCCTCAACCTGGCGCAGCTCTTCATCAAGCTCCTTGATACGTGCCGACACATCTTTCATGCGGACGATTTCGCCCTGGACCTGGCTCTTGTCCTTGGTCTTACCGATCAGGGCTGAAACCTGGTTACGTTCCGCCTTGAGCATTTCCGCCTCGCTGAGCAAAGCGCGCCGCTTATCATCAAGGTTGCGGAAATCTCCGAGATCAACGGCACCACCGCGGGTATTCAGGCGGCGTTCGACTTCGTCCAGGTTTTCGCGTAAAAATTTAAGGTCGAGCATGGAAATTGCTCCGCAATTCTGGGTCAAGGGTTTCAGGTTAAGGGTTAAGGGTCTCTTTCCCCGAACCTTTTACCATTCAACTTGCTCCGGTTTTTTAAATAAGTGGGGATTTCTAGCACTTATGGGATTCCGGGTCAAGGCTTCGCGTCATCGCGCTCACCGCGAACCCACCATTCAGTATCATCATCAAACCACCAACGGGTGGAATCAGTCGCCCAGATCGTTTCAGCCAGATTTTTGGCAACATCCGTCTGCAAGCGCTTGAGAGTAACCGGATACCACTCATCCGCGTAGCGGTTGCCGAGATCTTTATACTCCTTGAGCGCCAGAATCATTTCCAGCTGATCGGCGTCGTGGGCAATGCGGGCTTCACGGGTTTCCTTGGCCATGAACTCATGCTGCAGACTGCGGTAATCATCGCCAAAGGGCAGGGTGCGAGCCAAATCTTCGACCGCTTTGCGCTCATCAACCTTGACGTACTTCTTGTTGACATAGTTGAGATCGCCGGTGCGTGCTTCGGGGATGTCATGGAAAAGACAGAGCAGGACAACTCGGCCGGCATCGGCTTTTTCATCGAGTTGCGCCAGGGTGTAGCCGATCAAGCTGGTACGGAAGATATGCTCTGCCACCGATTCCGCGCCAGAACCAAGGAACTGGAATCCGGTACGTGGCGTACGCTTGAGCATGCCAGCTTCGAAGAGGAAGTTTGCTATATTTTTCATGAAAGACCTTTGCCACAGAGACACGGAGACACAGAGGAAACCTTAAATGGAAAAGCTCTTCTATGCAATCTTTCAATACGAAAAGATAGCTTATCAGCTTACAACAACGGCGATCTTTATTTGAATTGAAGAAACAAGCTCAGCTTCACGTTCGTTTGCATTTCTCTGTGACTCCGTGTCTCTGTGGCAGATTTTTTAACCAAGGCGGATCAAAGCAGCGCCAGCGAGAACCAACAGGGTTGCAATTAAACGGATACGACCACAAGTCTCACCAAGGAAGAGCACACCGATCAGGACGCCGATCAGCAGGCTGACCTGGCGGACAGGTACGGCATAGCTCATCGGTGCCATTTGCAGGCCGTAACGAAAGGAAAGGAAGGAGGCCATAATGACCGGCCCCGAGAGAATGACCAGAAGACGGCTGTGTCTGAATTCAGCCATGACCCGCCCGCGGTACTTTGGCCGAATGACATTCAAAGTCATGAACAAGAGCATGAAATCGACCAGCAAAAAGGTGAAATGGAAGGGTGAGTAGAGCATGACACCGGTCTTGTCGATCACCGAACCGATCGAATAGATAAAACCAGCAGCGAGGGCGGCCATCACCGCCGGGTCGCGCAGATTGCGAAAGGGTCTGATCACCTCACTCCAGGCCAAGGCCCGCAGTTGAATCGAATAAGCCCCGAACAAGATCAGGCCGATACCTGCCGTGCCAAGCCCGGAAACCTTTTCTCCAAGAATGAGCACACCCCAGATCGGCACCCAGAACATTGACGTTTGTGCCAAAGGATAAAGCAGCGACAGATCACCGCTACGATAGGCGCGACCGGTGAACAGGTGGTAGAGCATGAAACAAGCGGCACCAACGGCAGCCAGACCGATAACGCGCCATGAGGGCAACGGGAAAGGCCCGGCCATCGGCAGCGCCAGAACCATCAAGCTTCCCGAGGTTACGAACATCCACCAGATGAAAACGGTCTTATCCTTGCTGCGTTTGACCAGCAGGTTCCAGAGCGCGTGCATAAAGGCAGAAAAAAGAATCAATGTAAAGGCGAGAGTCGACATGAAGGTTCATTCTAACCAAGAGAAAAATTTAGTGATACTAAAAACTCTTTGAAGAGCCTAAACGCTCATCTATCTCATTGACAGAAGTCTCACTGTTGATATGCTGAAGGTCGAAAGAGCTAATGATTTCAAGAAGATGTCTTTCCTGAAACGATAACAGACAAACCTTCTCTAAAGGCACAAAAGGAGAGTAAAAAATGTCTGCAACCCGCAAAGAAACCGATTCCATGGGCAGCATGACGGTTCCTGTCGAAGCCCTCTATGGCGCTCAAACGGCTCGCGCCAGAGATAATTTCCCTATTTCCGGGATCGTCTTTCCCCGCACTTTCCTGCGTGCCCTTGGCATGGTCAAGGAACATGCAGCGAAGGTCAATCGCGAGCTTGGCCTGATCGACGAGCGCGTAGCGCTCGCCATTATGGATGCGGCGGAAGAGGTTATTATTGGTGACCTGGACGATCATTTCCCTCTCGACGTCTTCCAGACCGGCTCCGGAACCAGTACCAACATGAACGCTAACGAGGTCATCGCCAACCGCGCCTGTCAGCTGCTTGACGAGCCCCTCGGCAGCAGAACCGTCCACCCCAACGATCATGTCAACTACGGCCAATCAAGCAACGACGTGATCCCCACCGTCATGCATCTGGCCGCGGCTGTGGAGATCAAGGAACAATTGCTGCCAAAACTTGACGAGCTTCGCAAAACTTTGGGCGCAAAGGCTCGTGAATTCGACGACATCGTGACCATCGCCCGCACCCACCTGCAGGACGCCACACCAATCCGTCTCGGCCAGGTTTTTGGCGGTTATTTCCGCCAGGTGACACTGGTCATCAGCGAACTGGAACGCACTATGGACGGTCTCTGCGAGTTGCCTCTCGGCGGTACAGCCGTCGGTACCGGCCTTAACACCCATCCGGAATTTGCCCAGCGCGTGATTACCGGGCTGGCAGAGGTCACCGGCCTGCCCCTTCGTGAAGCCAAAGACCACTTTGCTGCCCAGGGCGGCAAAGAACAGGTGGTTGCCGCCAGTGGTGCGCTGAAAACCACAGCGACGGCCCTTTTCAAAATCGCTAACGATATCCGATTCCTCGCCAGCGGCCCCCGCTGCGGCCTCGGCGAATTACAGTTACCTGCCGTTCAACCGGGCAGCTCGATCATGCCGGGCAAGGTCAATCCCGTGATGGCTGAAAGCCTGATGCAGGTCTGCGCCCAGGTGGTCGGTAACGACACCACCATCACCCTGAGCGGCATGAGCGGCAATTTTGAGCTGAATGTCATGATGCCTGTGATGGCTCACAACCTGCTGCAATCGATCGACCTGCTGGCCAACGCAACCGACCAGTTCAACGAACGCTGTCTGCAGGGCCTTGAAGCCGATCGCGAGCGTTGTGAGGGCCTGATTGAAGAGAGCCTGGCCATGTGCACCGCCCTGGCTCCGGTGATCGGTTACGACCAGGCCGCGGCCATCGCCAAACAGGCCCATGAAACAGGCAGAACGGTGCGTGAAGTTGCGATTGCCGAGGAAGTCTTACCGGAAGAAGAGTTGAAGGGCTTGCTCGATCCGCGACCGATGACGGAAGCGGGGATTCCTGGAAAAACTAGATGATCGAAGCGAGTAACGCGATAACCAACAAAGCCTCGGTTAGATTTTCCGCGTCACCCGCTACACGCAACGCGCCTCGGAGTTTCACCCTACTATGAGCAAAAAAGAGAATCGCCGCAACATGCTGTTGCGTTACAACAAGGAACGCCAGCGCAACGTCCTGGCAAAACCGGGTGAACACGCGTTCGTTCTGGTGCTCGATCAACTCAAACCAAGCTTCAACGTAGGCAAGACCTTCCGCAGCGCTGAAGCCTTTGGCGCCGGCGCTGTGCACCTTGTCAATATCGACGCTTTTGATCCGGCTCCCGCCAAGGGCTCTTTCCGCAAGGTTCCGGCCGTCTTCCATGAGTCTTTTACCGAGTGTTATGCGCAATTAAGAGAACAGGGCTACCGCTTTTTCCTGCTCAGCCCAGATGACGCGACATCTCTCTGTGCAGCGGAGCTGCCACAAAAGAGTGCCTTTATTCTGGGCCATGAAGAGTTTGGTTTCAGTTTTAACCTGCAGGAGTATCCGGACATGCAGAAGTTGACCATTCCCCAGTTTGGCAGCGTCCAGAGTCTTAACGTCAGTATCGCCGCCTCGGTGGTCATGTATGAGTATGTGCGACAGTGGCAGACCAAGCTGTGAAAGAGCGGTGAAACACTTAAGCTCTGCTCGCGTTGCGTGCAGAGCGACAAGCCCCTGATGGGCTCCTGCCCATACGTTTCAATAAAATTCAAGCTTACAACACAGCCCTTCGTACAATTCTCTGCACCCTTTAGTTATATTTCGGGTTGTCATCTCTTGACAATATAGAGGCCTGAGTTAACGTCTCACAAAGTTAGGAAACCTTTCTCAATTGAACGAGAGAGGGTGGGCCGTTATTCCTGTAAAACAACATAAAGATGGCCAACTATCGAAGCTTAGTGTGCCCGATGGACACGGCCTTTTTTTGTGCAACAAACGCAGCGACAGCAAAAACGGGGAAAATCACCTTTTTTGTACAAGATGAGGAAGGGTCGCTATGGAGCCATTAATTAATGTTGAACTGAAAGATGGTACGATTTGCCAAGTCGCCATTGAGGCATTAGATGTTTTGCTTGAGCATAATAAAGTCAGCAAGTTTGAAAGATCTGGGGGATGGGCTATTGTCGGTCGCGACCCGCTGAGAAGAAAGGAAAGGGGGACCGTTTATAGCATTCCAGAGCGTAGGCACTAACTAAAACAGCTTGTAAAAAAAAACGGCGGCTGGCAGAGACTTTCGCCAAGCCAACCTGGGGCCGGTTCCTAGACAGAGAGGATTCTCCG
>JAOUDB010000014.1 GCA_029859485.1 Desulfuromonadales bacterium
CAGCGCTGGGATCAGCGTGACACTGCCTGTTTACCGTGAAAAAAGACGCGCCGAAAAAGCTGAAGCGCTTGCAGGTTTGAGAATGGCCGAAAAACAGGCCGAGTCTTTCCAGAATAGTGTTGTGGAAAAAATCCACAAGGCCTACAGCCGCATGGAAGAAACACAACAACAGACCAAGCTCTATAGTGAAGGGATTATTCCCCAGACTAGTCAGAGTTTGCAGTCTGCTTTGAGTTCTTACCAGGTTGGCAAGGTGCCTTTTGTTAGTTTGCTTGGCGCCTTGATGACGACCTATCAGGCAGAAATGGAATATTATCGCGTCAGCACGGAATATATGCGCAGCTTGGCCTGGCTGGAAGCAGAGACGACCTTGCCGTTAATCGGTCCGCCATTGCAAGATGTTGACCTACAGACATCTGACTTCAGCAAATAATCAGTTAAACACCGAATTTGAGGACATCATGAGTCAAAGCAAACATTCCACCTGGATCGTCGCCCTGGTCGGCATCATCTCCGCCATAGGCCTCAGCCTGGCTTTGACCGGCTGCAACAGCGACAAGCCGGTCGCCGGTACAGATCAGGCTGCCCCGGCCTCTGTCGAGACAGTTGAACAACCGGCCCAGCAGTATACCTGCGGTATGCACCCGATGATCATTACCGATGAGCCCGGACAGTGCCCGATCTGCAGTATGGATCTGACACCGTTAAAATCCACGGGAGGTGCGGCCTCAGACAAGCCTGCTGGTGAGCGCAAGATCAAATACTGGGCGGCTCCCATGGACCCGACCTACATCCGCGACGAGCCGGGCAAATCACCGATGGGAATGGACCTCGTACCGGTCTACGAAGATGAGGCCTCTGGCGGGTCAATGATCACTATCGACCCGGTTGTGCAGCAGAATATGGGGGTGCGGACTGCCACGGTGGAGCGGCGCACCCTGAATCGGTCTATCCGCACTGTCGGTCTGGTCGACTACGACGAGCCGCAGGTCTATTCGGTCAACGCCAAGGTTGACGGCTGGATCGATCGTCTCTATGTCGACGAGACCGGGCAGGAGGTGAAGAAGGGAGAGCCGCTGCTGGAGATCTACAGCCCCAATTTGGTGTCTGCCCAGGAAGAATACCTGCTCGCCTTGCGTAATCGGGACAAGCTCAAGGAAAGCTCTTTTGCCCAGATTGCTGATGGCGCCGACCGGCTGCTGGAATCGAGCCGCAAACGCCTGGAATACTATGATATCAGCGACCGGCAAATCGACCAGTTGGAGAAAAGTGGCAACGTGCGCAAGACCATGACCCTGTACTCCCCGCAGAAGGGTATCGTCATGATGAAGATGGCTTTCGAAGGGCAGTTCATCAAAGCCGGCATGGAGTTATTCAAAATCGGCGACATCTCAAATGTCTGGGTCTTTGCCGATATCTACGAGTACGAACTCCCCTGGGTCAAGGTCGGCCAGGAAGCGGAGATCCGGCTCCCCTTTGCCGGAGGTAAGACCCTGAGCGCCAAGATCAGCTACATCTATCCTTACGTCGAGCCTAAAACCCGCACGGTGAAGGCGCGCCTGGAGTTCGCCAACCCCGGATTCGAGCTCAAACCCGACATGTACGTCAACGTGCGCATCAAGGGGAGCGAGGTCAGGGATGTGCTGACTGTTCCGGTTGAAGCGGTGATCAACTCAGGCGAGAAAAAGCTTGTTTTCGTGGCTCTTGGCGACGGCAGGTTCGAGCCTCGTCAGATCAAGGTCGGGATGCAGGACGAGGAAGGGTATGTGCAGATTATCCAGGGGATCCTCGAAGGTGAACGGGTTGTCACCAGCGCCCAGTTCCTGTTCGATTCAGAGAGCAGGCTGCGCGAAGCGATCCAGAAGATGCGTCAGCCCAAGCCTGAGCCTGAACCTGAGCCTGAGGACCATGCCGGGCATGATATGGCAGACCCGTCCGATGCGAGTCTTCAGGAAGAAGAGCTTGAAGATTTGTTTAAATGAATCAATGAGGAGTTAAGAGTCAGGTGTTAGGGGACAAAGCATTTATCCGTCAACCCTCACCCCTCTCGCCTCACTTCTCTCGCTTTTAGGAATTTAATCCATGCTTGAAAAAATCATTGATTGGTCCAGTCACAACCGCTTCATGGTCATCCTGGCAACGGCGTTCGTTGTAGTCGGGGGGATCTATGCGCTGCGCAATATTCCGATTGATGCCATCCCCGACCTTTCCGATGTGCAAGTGATCATCTTTACCGAGTATCCGGGGCAGGCGCCGCAGGTGGTAGAGGACCAGGTCACCTATCCCCTGACGACACAGATGCTGGCGGTCCCGGGAGCCAAAGATGTACGGGGTTACTCCTTCTTCGGTCTCTCCTTCGTCTATATCATCTTCGAAGACGGCACCGATATGTACTGGGCCCGCTCCCGGGTTCTCGAATACCTGAATTACGCCGCGGGGCGACTGCCGAAGGGGGTCACCCCGTCGCTGGGACCTGATGCGACCGGTGTCGGCTGGGTCTACCAGTATGCGCTCAAGAGCGACCGGCACGATCTGCAGCAACTGCGATCAATCCAGGATTGGTTTCTGCGCTACGAGCTGACGGCTGTCGAGGGGGTCTCCGAGGTTGCCTCCATCGGCGGCTACGTCAAGCAGTACCAGGTGGCAGTCGACCCGGATCGGCTGCTGGCCTATCATATCACCATCCCCCAGATTCGCCAGGCCATCCAGCGCAGCAATAACGACGTCGGCGGACGGGTGATCGAGATGGCCGAGACCGAATTCATGGTCCGAGGGCTGGGGTACATCCAGTCGACGCAGGATATTGAACAGATAGTGGTCGGCTCGGACATGCGTGGGACGCCGATTTTGCTCCGGGATCTGGCCGAGGTCAAGCTGGGCCCGGAGATGCGTCGAGGTCTGGCCGAACTCAACGGCGAAGGGGAGGTCGTAGGCGGCATCGTCGTCATGCGTTTCGGCGAGAACGCCCGAGCTGTCATTGAGCGGGTGGAGAGAAAACTCGAAGATCTTAAAGGCGGACTTCCCGAAGGAGTGGAAATAATAACCGTCTATGACCGCGCAGGTCTCATCGATCGCTCCGTATCCAATCTCAAAGAAAAGCTGTTGGAAGAGAGTATCGTCGTCGCCCTGGTGATTATCCTTTTCCTCTTCCATCTGCCGAGCGCGGCCGTGGTCATTCTGGCGCTTCCCGTCGGCATTCTGATGTCTTTCATCATCATGTATATGCAGGGACTCAATGTCAATATCATGAGTCTCGGCGGCATCGCTATCGCTATCGGCACCATGGTCGATTCTGCGATCATCATGGTCGAGAATGCCCACAAACGTATTGAGTATGAGCCGGATAAACCGCGTACCGAGGTGATCATCGCTGCGGCCAAGGAGGTCGGCCCCACCATCTTCTTCGCTCTGCTGGTGATCACCGTCTCCTTCGCCCCGGTTTTCACCCTGCAGGAGCAGGCGGGACGCATGTTCAAACCCCTGGCCTTCACCAAGACGTACGCCATGGCGACGGCCGCCATTGTCTCCATTACCCTGGTGCCGGTGCTGATGGTCTGGTTCATCCGTGGACGCGTCCGCAAGGAAACGGACAACCCAATCAATCGTGCTCTCATCGGCGGTTACCAGCCGGTCGTCGATTTCGTTCTGCGCTGGCGCAAAATGACCCTGCTTGTGGCGCTGGCGCTGACGCTCTCCATCGCATGGCCCGCCAGCAAAATGGGGACGGAATTCATGCCGCCTCTCTACGAGGGGGATCTGCTCTACATGCCGACCACCCTGCCGGGGATCTCAATCACCAAGGCGAAGGAGCTTCTGCAGCAGACCGACCGCATCATCGCTACCTTCCCCGAGGTGCATCATGTCTTCGGCAAGGTCGGCCGGGCCGAGACGGCCACCGATCCGGCGCCGCTCTCTATGCTCGAAACGACGATCATGCTCAAAGCCGAGGACGAATGGCGTAAATTGCCCACGCCCCGTTTCTACTCAGACTGGCCGCAGTGGACCGAATGGGTGAAGAAGCCGCTGCGTTGGGTGCTGCCGGAAGAGAAGACGATAACGGTGGCACAACTCACTGAGGAGTTGAATAACGCCATCCAGTTCCCCGGTCTGACCAACGCCTGGACCATGCCGATCAAAACCCGCATCGACATGCTCTCCACCGGCATCAGAACTCCGGTCGGCATCAAGATTATGGGGGATGACCTGCAGACCCTCTCCGATCTCGGCGAGGAAATCGAGGCATTGGTGCGTACCTTGCCCGGGACACTCTCCGCCTTCTCCGAGCGTGTCACCGGCGGGAATTATCTCGATTTCGTCATAGACCGCGCAGAAATTGCCCGCTACGGCCTGACCGTGGCCAATGTACAGGACATTATTCAGAGCGCCATCGGTGGTATGAATGTCACTCAGACTGTCGAGGGGCTGGAACGCTACTCTGTCAACATACGCTACATGCGCGATTACCGTAACGACCTGCCGGCTCTCAATCGGGTGCTTATTCCCCTCAGGGACGGCGGTCACATTCCTATTTCCCAGGTCGCCGATATCCAGATCAAGAAGGGCCCTCCTGCGATCAAGAGTGAGAATGCCCGGCGCACAGCCTGGATCTACGTCGACCTGCAGGGGATCGACGTCGGCACTTACGTCGAAAATGCCCGCAAAGCGGTAGCAGAGCAAGTGAAGTTGCCGCCTGGATACAACATCGTCTGGAGCGGCCAATACGAGTACATCGAGGCGACAAGGGCGCGGCTCATGGTGATCATCCCGATGACCGCCTTGATCATTTTCCTTCTGCTCTACATCAGCACTCAATCAGTCGTGAAGACAGGCATCATTCTCCTGTCGGTTCCGTTCGCGCTTGTCGGGGCTTACTGGCTGATGTATCTGCTCGGGTACAATTCCTCGATCGGGGTCGCGGTCGGCCTTATCGCTCTGGCGGGGCTCTCGGCCGAAACCGGAGTGGTGATGCTCCTCTACCTCGATATTGCCTATAAGAGATGGCAGGACGAAGGTCGCATGCTGACCCGAGGCGATCTGCATCAGGCCGTCATGTACGGAGCGGTGCAGCGTATCCGTCCCAAGGCCATGACCGTGGTGACCATTATCGTCGGCCTCTTCCCCATTATGTGGAGTACCGGGGCGGGCGCCGATGTCATGAAGCGGATCGCCGCCCCCATGGTCGGCGGCTCCATCACCTCGCTGCTGGTCATCATGCTTGTCATGCCTATTATTTACTTTATCTGGCGCAGCATCGGGCTCGATAAATCGATGGAACCGACGATGGAAGACGACAAGCATTAAAGTAGGTTCCCATGCCATTCTGGTAATGGCTGACAGCCTCAACCTCGGCGTTATTGCTGAAGGAGTCGAGAAACGTTCTCAACTCGATTCCTGCGAGGAAGGGTCGGCCCATGAGGCCGACTACCAGGCGTCATAAAATTAACCCGGCGGCAATGCCGCCTCAACACAAATCAAAGAGATAAAAGATTAGTATAATAACAATGTCAGCTGGCAGCTGATCACAACCCAAAAGGAGATTCCACTATGAAACGTCTTACTTTCACAATGATGGCCCTGATTATTGCTACGGCCATACCCATGGTCGCCATAGCCATGGACCACGGTTCCCACGACAAAGAAATGTCCAAAGACATGGATCACGACAAGCACAAGGCCCATGACATGAAGATGGATGACGCCAAAGAGATGAATCATGACATGCACAAAGGTCACGATATGGCCGCTGAAGATGGTGATTTTGTAGAGATTGGCAAGGATACCCAGGATGGTGTAGTTGCTACGGTCAAGGTTAAGGCCTACGATGAGAAAACCAGGGCGACTATGGCCAAAATGGGTATGAATGCGACTCACCACGTCATGGTCTTCTTTACCGATGAAAAGACTGGTGAAGCCGTTGCTTCCGGCAAGGCGGCCCTCAAGATAAAGGGTGAAGACGCCAAGCCGGCAATGTTGATGCAGATGGGTCCCGGCTTCGGTTCTGATGTTTCCGTAGATGATGGTATGTCTACCTTTGAAATCGGAACCAAACTCGAGGATGGGAAAAAGCGCCAGTTCTCGGTCATGTTCCACAATATGTAACAAAAACGGGAGCCGTTTTACGGCTCCCGTCAATTGCAAACAAACAAAATAGACCGTTGTCCAAGTTGGTATCTATGCTTGGGTGGAGGCTCATATGAAGAAACTGAAGCTCGTAACAATTCTCCTCATGGTTCTTGTCACTGCACCTTTAGTGGCCTCTGCAATGAGTCACCAGGATCATGCTGCTCATGATCACGACAGCTCTCAAACTGAACAGGCTGGGCACAACGGCATGTCGTCTGATGGAGCCATGATGATCGTCGGCAGTATGGTCAGTAAAGGCGTCAAGGGGATGGCACATCTCAAAGATGTTTCGGCGGCCATGGCTGATCTGGGTATGAAAACAACCCATCATTTCATGATTGCATTTATTGATGAAACGACTGGCGAGTTGATTGAATCCGGAACCGTTGCTCTTAAAATAACTAATCCTGATGCAAAGGTCGGAGACCCGATTCCGCTGATGGGTATGGATGGTCACTTCGGCACTGATGTGACTCTTGATATGCCTGGCGAGTATCATTTCAGGCTTGGAACAGAGTTGGCCGATGGGATCAAACGCAAGTACCACTTTCACCACGTTATTGATTAACCTTGATTCAGCAACCACGTGAAGAAGAATTATCTCCGTAACACATAAAGATCGAAAAACTCGCCAAAGACAGGGTTGAAGTGCAGGTCATTAATGAACAAGCCTTCAACCTGAGGTCGGTCCGCAATAGTGGACACCATGTTATGGTCAGGAAGCCCCTTGCCGCCTGATCTTTATCCACACAGCAGCATAGCCATCTTTTTCATATTCTGACAAGCCGCTGCAATCAGACGCTAATTAGCCTCCTGAATAAATAAAATCCCCGCCACCTTGGCGAGGACTTTATCATCAGTCAGAGGTCGCCTCACCTATGAGGCGGCCTTTTGTTGTTGTGCGATCAGTTACTGTTAGCCAAGGATTTCCTTGAGGTCTGCTTCGGCAGTTGTGATCGGGCCAATGTTGTAATTCTCAACCAGGAAGTTGAGCACGTTCGGCGTAATGAATGCCGGTAGTGATGGTCCGAGTTTGATGTTCTTGATGCCGAGATGGAGCAGAGTCAGCAGGATGGCAACAGCCTTCTGCTCGTACCATGACAGAACCATGGAGAGAGGCAGATCGTTGACGCCGCACTCAAATGCGTCTGCGAGGGCAACGGCAACCTGGATGGCGCTGTAGGCGTCGTTGCACTGACCGACGTCGAGCAGGCGAGGGATGCCACCGATATCGCCGAGGTCGAGCTTGTTAAAGCGGAACTTACCGCAAGCCAGGGTCAGGATAACGGTATCTTTAGGAGCTTGCTCTGCAAACTCGGTGTAGTAGTTACGGCCGGATTTGGCACCGTCGCAGCCACCGACCAGGAAGAAATGTTTGATCGCGCCGGCCTTGACACCTTCGATGACCTTGTCGGCAACACCGAGGATGGCGTTGTGACCGAAGCCGGTCAGGATCTCCTGGCCCGGAGCATCTTCGAAACCACCGCAGGCTTGGGCTTTAGCGATAACTTCCGAGAAGTCCCAACCCTCAACATGCTTGACGCCAGGCCATTGCACCAGGCCCCAGGTGAAGAGGCGATCGACGTAGCTGTCTGCAGGCTTCTGGATGCAGTTGGTGTTGAAGATGATAGCGCCAGGGAATTCTGCGAACTCTTTGTGCTGGTCTTGCCATGCACCACCATAGTTAGCGACCAGGTGAGAGTATTTCTTCAGGCCGGGATAGCCGTGAGCAGGCAGCATCTCGCCGTGGGTGTAGATGTTGACGCCTGTGCCTTCGGTCTGCTTGAGCAGCTCTTCAAGAAACTTGAGGTCGTGGCCGGAAACCAGAATGCCTTTGCCCGCCTTGGTACCCAACTGGACAGAAGTTGGAACCGGGTGGCCGTATGCTTCAACATGGGCCTGGTTGAGCAGCTCCATCGTCACATAGTTGATGCGACCGGCTTCCATGGCCAGACCGACGTTCGCCATCAGGTCGAGGCTGTCGTCGAGCATTGCGGCCAGGGCCTTGTGAGTGTAAGCGTAGATCTCATCAGATTCTTTGCCGAGGATGCGGGCATGGTCAGCATAGGCTGCGTAGCCTTTGATGCCATACATGATGATCTCACGAACCGAGTGAATGTCAGCGTCGACGGTGTAGTCTTTGACTCCATGCAGTTGGCCTAGCTTGATTTGGTCATCAATCGATGCAGGCAGCGCCCAGTCTTGAGCCGCACCGGGAACGGCACCATCATAAACGCCGGCCAGTTGCTTGGCCTTGCCGCGCAGACGTACGCCTTCAGTGATAAACTTGGCAACAGCTTCAGGATCAAAATCGACATTGGTGACGGTAGTGAAGAGGCCGTCGATCATGAAACGATCGATTTCCTGGTCCTTGGCACCATTTGCTCGGGCTTTGTCGGCCCAGAATGCGATGCCTTTCATGGTGTAAACCAGCAAGTCTTGCAGGGCGGCTACATCAGGTTGTTTGCCGCAGACACCGACCGCTGTACAGCCGGTTCCTTTGGATGCTTGCTCACATTGGTAACAAAACATTGACATGGGATTTTCCTCCATTAGGTTCGTTGAGTTAAGGTTTTGTTCAGTCGTGACAAAACATGATAACTTTAACAGGTTTTTGGCAGTTGTCTTTCTGCTTTTAGTGCTATGATTTGCTATAACTATTCATAGAACTTGATGTGAGAGTAACCCAGCGCTTGCCTGGATGGATTTGACAGAGGTCAAGAAAATCAAAATAAAATGAGGTCGATGCTTAAATAATTCAGCTCCCTCGTTATCTGGAGTTTCTGTATGAATTACTGGTTAATGAAGTCTGAACCTGATTGTTTCTCCCTCGATGATTTGCAGCAGATGCCGAACATGACTGATCACTGGGACGGAGTGCGTAATTACCAGGCCCGAAACCTTATGCGTGATACCATCAAGGTTGGTGACGGCGTGCTTTTCTATCACAGCAATTGCAAGGAACCGTCGATCGTTGGCTTGGCCAAGGTCGTGCGAGAAGGTTATCCGGATCATACCGCCCTTGATCCACGCGAGAAGCACTTTGATCCCAAGTCTACGGATGAAAAGCCAATTTGGTTTATGGTAGACGTTCAGTACCTTTGTCATCTTCCGCACCCTTTAAGTCGAGATGCGCTGCGTCAACATCCGACGCTCAGTGGCATGGGCGTCTTGCGCAAGGGCAACCGCCTTTCGGTTCAACCCGTTGCCGCTGAAGAGTGGCAAACGGTCCTTTCTATAAATGGTTTAGATGACCCGTTGTAAGTATATTGCGTCAAACTTGACGTCAGTTGGTTAACGAATAAATTCTGTTGTGGCTTGGGGTGTGTAAATGAATAAATTTTTGAAAATACTGTCCGGTATCGGCGCTGCCCTGATTCTTCTTGTTGTTGCCTTGCTCGTACTGGCGACGGTGTTGATTACCCCTGAGAGGGTGAAAGAAACAATCCTGCCACTGGCTGAAGAGAACCTCCAGCGCAAGATCGAACTTGGCGACATTGAGGTCAGCCTGTTCTCCGGCATCGAGATCCACGGGCTGAAGCTCTATGAGAAGAACGGCCAGGATCTCTTCGTCTCTACCGATATGGTCAGGCTCAAATACCAATTGTTACCATTGTTGGCGATGAAGGTCGTTATTGACGAGGTCCGCCTGGAAAAGCCGAATGTCAGGGTCGTTCGATTTAAAGATGGGCAGTTCAATTATAGCGATCTGGTCGATGGCGTGGACTCTGAACCCACACCTGAAGATACCCAGCTTCAAACTCCACAAGGCAGTGAGTCGACGAGCAGTGAGAGCGACCGTCCTATCAGCCTGCTTGTCTCAAACCTGCTCCTTCAGGATGGCCATCTGGTATTCCTCGATCATGTCCTGAATGACAAAGCGCCTTATCGTTATGAAATCTCTGGCTTGCAGGTCGCTGCAAAGGGCGTAACACTCACTGGGAAGATCCCACTCTCGGTGCAGTGCCAACTCAACGAAAGCCCTTTGACACTTGATGGGCATATCAACCTGCAGCCCTTCAGCGTGGACTTCGATATCGCAATGAAGTCTCTGGACGTTGTCGCATTCAGCCCCTATTTCAAGGAAAGTCTGCCTGGCAAGCTGGGTGGGGCGAAGCTTTCTCTCAAATCAAACCTGCTCGGAACCTTCGAAGATTTGGTTTTGAAAGGCTCAGTATCTCTGGCTGACCTGGATATTCTCCTTGACGCCATGCCGGAAGCTCCTCTGGAAAAGGCAGAAGTGAATGTCGACTTCGACCTCCTGCTGGCTCATAAGAAGGATTTACTTCAGATCCATAGTTTTGATCTTGATTTCAATGGTATCAAGCTCGGGGTCGTCGGTAAGATCGACACTGTTCTTACCAGACCGACTCTCAATCTCACCCTCTCTGTTCCTGATTTAAAAGTCCGTCAGGCGATCGATGCCGTACCGCAGAGCTTGGTTGGTGACGTACGCTCCCTTGACCCCGCGGGATCACTTTCAGCAGAGGCATCTTTGGCAGGTTCCCTCGATAACCCTCAATCTTTATTGAAATCGGCACAGGTTGATCTTGAAGAGGTTCAGGCCACGGCAGGGGGGCAACGTCCTGCTTTTTCCGGACGTTTGCTGCTGAGCGGTAATCATATTAACTCTGAAGGGTTAAAGGTTCGCCTCGGTGATAATCATGCTGACATTAAGCTTACGGCCAACCGACTCTATACCTCACCTGTCGTTGTTACTGCGGATATTACTTCAAAGAGGTTCCTGCTTGAGCCCCTCCTGCTGGGTAGCGCGTCACCGGCTGTCGCCGCAGAAGAGGTGGCGACCGGGACGAACAAGGGGCGGGGCGACGATGAGGAGCTTGGGCCCTTTGATATCCCGATTCATGCTAGCGGTTCCATCTCGGTGGCTGAGGCTCTCTGGAAAGATTTGACGATCAGGGATTTCATTGCCCGTTATGAACTGAAAGATAACATCTTCAAACTTTCACAGATGGATGGCAATGTGGCTGGTGGCTCATTCAGTACCACTGCAAGTGTCGATCTTAGGAAGAAAGGCCTTGCGTACAGTGCAAACCTTGGTTTAAATGCTGTTCAGGCAGATCCGTTGCTGACCGCCTTCCTCCCGAAAGCAGCAGGAAGCCTGCTCGGAGCTATGAATCTGAACTTTGATCTGGATGGTCGTGGCTCTCAGTGGAAATCTATTAGCCGTAATCTCTCTGGCGCTGGTGATATGCTGGTCTCAGACGGACGCCTGACTAGTCCGGGGTTGGTCAAGGGCTTTAGCTCTATTTTGCAGCTTTCAGGTCTTAAAGATATCCAGTTTGAAAATTTCAAGGCTCAGTTCAAGATTGTTAATGGAAAGGTTCGTTTGGACAGCCAGCTTACCAGCGAACGACTGAAACTTTCCCCGCAAGGCTCGATCGGTTTGGATGGTTCTCTGGATTTGGGACTTGATACGCGTCTTAGCCCAGAACTTTCGGCCAAGCTTGATAAAGGTGGCAGTGTCACGCGCTACCTGGAAGATCAGGACGGTTGGACCCAGCTGCCGTTATTGCTGACAGGAGACTTCTCCTCGCCCCAATTTGGCCTTGATCCGAAAGGAATTAACCGTCAGGCGAGTAAAGCTTTGGGTCAGGAGCTAAATCGTCAACTTGATAAACTATTCAAGTCGAAAGACAGCAAAAGTACAGCCGAGGATCAATCCGGAGGAAAGGCTGAGCCTGCGGAGGACCCGGGCCGTAAGCTGTTACAGGACTCTCTACAGAAACTCTTTGGCAATTGACAGTTGCTCAAGCCTGCGGTACAAACGAAGGTAAACAAAGGAAGGCACTATTTATGAGTGGTATCAAGTACTTCAGTGGTTTTGAAGTTGTTCGCGCCGCAAAGGAAGTCGAAAAAAATGGCCATCGTTTTTATTCGACCATGTCGGAGAGAGCTTCCGATCCGACGTTAAAAGAGCTCTTCTCCTGGTTGGCTCAGGATGAAGTTGAGCATCTCAAGCACTTGACTCAATTGGAGGCAAAGTATCAGGATGGCGCAATTGTCGAGTATGAAGAGGAGTTCCTGCCATACTTAAGCCAATTCTCCGACACGAAAATTTTTCCTGATGCGGAACAGCTCGAAGCGGTTTTGAAAACTGACACGGCAGATATCCAGGCTCTTGATCTTGCGATAGAAGCAGAAGAGACGTTCGCCGAATATTTTCTTAAGGCCAGTGCTCTTGCTCTGGCTGATGATGGTCGGGAAGCTTTCAGTTGGTTGGCCGGTGAAGAGGTCAGACACGCAAAGATCTTAAAAGAGCGTCGCGCTAAATTTTCCGGAGAGTAATCTGCTTTTTTTAATGAAGTTGTTCAGGCTGTATTGATATTTGGGGGATGGTATGGCGGAAAGTCGTTTTAAGAAGCGCCACCGCAAACGGATTTCACTCAACTTTGGTATCAGCAAGGCCGAAAAGTTCGGTTTTACTGACGATATCAATCACCATGGGCTATTTGTCCGTTCTTCCGTTTGCGCTAAACCTGGAGCAACCATAAAGGTAGAGATCAAGCACGAGTCTGGCTTGATTGCATTTTTAGGCGAAGTGCGTTGGGCTAAAAAGGTTCCGGCCAACATTCTACACAAGCTCAAGGGCGGGATGGGCGTACAGATTATCTCTTTCCTGTCTGGCGAAGAGATTTATCATGCGCTGTGCGACGAACTTGTTGAAAAGTGGGGGGAATGACAAGCGACCGGATTATTCTCTTACTGTTGAGAACCTTAAAGTGAAAGGCCTGCCGCTTGATGCGCAGGCCTTTGCTTTTACCTATCCTTATGTCCCTAATCACGGGCTATTCCGGCGTCGAAACCCGCCGGTTCGTTTGAAACTATTGCAATGATCGGGCTTAGAATCGATAGGCGAACCTCCTTGCAGGGGGTTGAAGATCTAAGCAACGTTGCTTCAGATCCATTATAGCGGTTATTTAGTTTTTTTCACGTCTAGAAAGATTTTTTATTACTCATCTTCGAAGTGGGAGTCGTTAAGTCTTACACAGGAGAGAGATTGGATTAAATTAATTTTTTTTGGCTGTTGACAGGCTTATTGCTTGGTTTATTTTTTAAGTAGTAAATAATATTTGTGTGCTTGAGATTGTTAATTTTTTTGCGCTTCGTGAGGGGGCAACTAAAAACGTAAAAGCCATCCCTATCGTAAGGTAGGTGCGGAAAGCTTCGGATCCGCCCACAAAAACTTCTTCGGACAGCCGGGTTGCCATCATATTGGCCCCGGCTTTTGTTTTTCCTGCCGGGAGAATGCATCGGGAAGGAGATTCTTATGGACGTTTTTTTGTTAAGCATCGTCAGTTCGTTTGTACTCTTCGCTGTGCTGCTGCCACTCTTTGGGGTTTGTCTTGGACTCTTCTGCTATTACGTATTGCCGTATGTCTTTGGCGGACTTGTTGCGGCGATACTCCTTGTGCTCACAGGTGTGAAAATCCTGCTGGCTTTATGGACCTGGTGTCTGGCTCTTCTTTGGGCTTCTTCTGTGGTGTTTGTTAAAATGAGATTCCGCCATATGGGTGAAGAGATCGAGCATTATCGTGCTGCTCACACCATTCTGTTGTTTGGAGGGCCGTACCGCCGTAAGCGCAACGAGCTGCGTGAAGCTTTTGCCGGTGAAGGTGAGATTTAGGTTTCTTGGGGTTCTGGCAGCACTAAATAACCTCGAGGGTTTATGCTCCTGGTCGATAGTCACTCTACCTGCCTCTGTATTAAAGGCCGTTTTCTTGGTTTGTCTATTACCAGCCTTCATGGTTCAACAGAAGCTCACAGATGATCTCTGTGCATTCGTGGTCAAGGTCAAGAGTCAGGCCACTTAAAGATTTGTGACATTCGATTCGATATGCCAGCTCTTCTCCCCACGCCGGGTCGTAAAAACTGACCATGGCTGCCAGGAATTGCTCTTCCCCCTCGCTCTCTTCTTCGAAAAGTGCTTCTATCGTTCCTTTCAGGGGCCTTAGCTCTTCTTTTGTCCGCGCTGTTTCAGGTGAGCCGGGTCCAAAGAATTGCGGGCCTAGAAATTCAACACCATGCTTCCAAGCATCGAGGAAACGCGCACGTTTCTGGTCCGACTGCTGAAGTACATTCAGCACATTATCTTTGTGCATGAGTCACCTCACTTGTTCTGCACAGGAGCCTTGACTGGTTTTTAAAGATATTTTAACAGAGAAAAGTGTTTGTGCCGGGTCGTGGGGATATTTTATGGGGACACCATACGAACGACATTGCGTCCCCATAAATATACAAGAGAGACCTTTTCAGTTTGTTGATAAACCCTGCACTGGGGTTGGCCGAGTGAGGGGGCTTGGTGCGCTGATCATTACTGAGCAACAGAACCATGATGTGTTGCTCCTGATAGCTTCAACTTCTGTAATCAAAAATCAGAAACAAAAACCGCCGGGGTTGCCCGACAGCAACGTCATTTTCTTTGTAGCGACAAAGAAAACGAAGTAAAGTCAAGCTTGACGCTGCGCTTGGCATGTTTTGCATGCTTTTTTAGGGCTTCAAAAGAGTATGGCGTCAGACGGGACGCAACCCGTCGATTTAGATTCTATCCTTAAGACCTGTAAAATTTAACGAAAGTGCAACAGTTTAATTGTTGTAAAAGAGTCTCACACTGAATAACCAACATCAAAAACAGCATGACAGGATGGACAGACAAAGAGCCACTTGGTGGTGTCCTGTTCTTTTCTGAAGATGGAATGAAAACCATCTTTGTAACCACACAAAGGGCAAATCTTGAACTCGTCAGCTATCGTGATCCTGTGAACCTCTTCGGTCATAGGTGCTCCCTCGAATAAAGGGCACAAGACTTAATTTCATTGTGCCCCCTTAAAATAACATGTGGCTATTCTACTACCAGCCCGTGGCCGCCTCGTTGGCAAGGACAATGGCCAACTTGTCCTGAACCTGGTTCAAGCGTTCAGCTGTGAGTGCAGCGATGTTGCGCATGAAGATGTAGGCCAGGTGGTAGTTGGTTTCGAAGAGCTTCTCGAGAGTTTCCCGGTCGATTTCGAGCAGTGTGGTTTCCCCGTTGCAGTAGCCGGAGAGCCGGTACTGATATGGTGGCACAATCACCGACCAACCGACGGTTGACCCCGGTTTGAGTGACACGATGGTCGTGTCGGCGTTCTCCCTCTGTGGCATCTCGAAGTGGAGGCTGATCCCTCCGTTTAAGATCAGGTACAGCTTTTTCGCCTCTGACTGCTCCAAGAACAACCGGGTGCCATCTTTGTAGGTCTTCTCATGACACTGGCGCAAAAATGCTGTTGTTTCGTCTGGAGCCAAACCCTTAAAGAGGCCCTCTGCAAATAATGCTGTGGTATTACTCATAACCACCTTCCTTTCTTGCGTCGAATAACAAGCCGCCAGTACAACCCCATATATTATAAAGAATACCTGTTTTTTTGGCGATTGCATGTCTATACAACAGTTTATGCTCACAACTATAGGCTCAAATCGATATGCAAAGGCCTGGAAGGATTGATTTTTGGGTCCGCAGGGATATGGCTTGCAGGGTACAGAAGGCACTTCGGTGGTGACGGGCAGATCAGAGAAGATGTGTATCGCTATCAATTGTTTAACAAGAATGAAGGGGGATAAAGGGGATAGCCCTTTAAGGGCACGAAACACGAACCACGTCCCGGATCTTAAAGGCTCTCACGTCCTGCATTCAGAGCCCTGGATTAGGCCCTGTGTCTTAATTATCCAATCTCAACAATAAAGAGAAAACCGTACCGTCACTGTCCGTACTGGTAAAGTAAGCCTCCCCACCTAACAGCTCGCTTAAATGTTTGATGCTATAGGTCCCGTTCCCCCGGCCATGTCCCTTGTTCGAAACCGAGCGTTTGAAAATCTGCTTGCGAATCTGTTTGCTGATGAGCTGGTCGTTGTGTACCCAGAAGCGCAAGACAGCATGGTCTGCTTTGCAGCCGAGCGTGACAGTGCCGCCGTCGGGAGTTGCTTCGAGAGCATTGATCAGCATATTACTGAGGACCCTGCGCAACAGCAGGGGGTCGGCGTTAAAGTCTCTGGAATTGGATTCGGACAATTGGATCTTTTTCCCTTCGGCAGCTTGATGCCGTTGCACTGTCTTGAGCATGACTTCCATAAAATCCAAGGTCTCGAGTGGTTCTGTTTTGACTTCGAGTTCATCGTGGGTAGCTTGCTCGAGCATGCGCATGGCGATGATCTCGTCGATCGAATTCTGGGTGGTTCTTTCAAGCAGTGCGCAGATCTCATCCTGGTCTTCGAAATCCCCATCTTTCATGATGCTGAGGAAGCCCTTGATGCTTGAGAGGGTGTTGAGCAGGTCATGGAAACAGATGTTTTCAAGCATCTCGCGTTTATACTTGTCGCTGATATCAACCAGACTGAGAATGGAAAACCTTTCTCCATGGAACTCCAGCGGCGTTGCCCAGACACGCAGATCGAGATTCGATGCTGTGCCGGTGAGTTCACAGTTGAGGCGACAGTCTTCACTCGAGGCTTTGCCTTTAAGGGAAAGCGAAAGCACCTTGGCAACGACACAGATACGACAGCACTCATGTTTGCCGGCATCCTGAAGGTTGTGCCGCGCATGTACACAGTGAAACGCCTCGCCCTCGGAAAGGCCCAGCAAAGGTTTTCCTCCGTCCTTGTCGATGAGTTCACGTACTGCTGGATTGGCATAAACAACCTGCCATTGTTCGTTTATGATCAGCAGCGGGTTGGGCACGGCATCGAGGAGGCTGCGTGAAACAACGCCTTCGTTGAAGAGCTCGAGCTGCAAGGCGGTGATTGATGAGCGCTTGCATTTATCGAGACGCTCCTGGTTCTGATTGGTCAGGGCAGAGGATTTTGGTTTTGTTTGCATTTTATGCTCACGCTGAAGTGACATGATCACTGATAGGATCGCGTCATGTTAAAAGTGGTTTAAGCATGACTAATCCTATCATCAATAAGGTTTCAGGGTAAAGGTGGGTCGATCATATATTCTTTCGGAATTCGCAGACAGGTACAGTTATGTGCTCCCGAATCGATAACCTGCCTCTGAAAAACCTTGTTTCGCGTGGTTTTAGGGCTGTCTCGTCCCGAGTGCTGCGCCTTAAGACTGCCTGACCTGGTTCCCGTTCTCGAATCTTGGAATAAGTATTTTCTGCCTGGATTCGGTTGACCTATTGATAAATATAGCGCTTATTCTTTCACTCTGTTACTTTATAGTAACTAGTGCTTCGGATTAAATTTTGAGTTCGGATGAAACCTCAATCTAGCAGAGAGTCGCGGCTATGATGAGTGCTGTGCTCAGTCTTGATTGAACCCCCCCAGGAGATACGTAGATGGTTGCAAATATCGGTGAGAGTGGTGAATTTACGCAGCTCGGCATTCCCCTGTTTTCAGATGCCGTGGCGGCGGGCTTTCCCAGCCCGGCAACAGATTATTGTGAACGCAAGCTGGATCTGAACGACCTCTGTATTCAAAAACCCGCTGCGACCTATTTTGTGCGTGCGCAGGGCGATTCCATGATTGACGCGGGCATCTTCCCCGGTGATGTTCTGGTCATAGACCGGTCGATCGACGCGTCACATGGAGATATCGTGATCGCTGCTGTGAACGGTGAGTTAACAGTTAAGCTGCTGGAGACGAAGCCTCAAACCAGACTCGTTCCCATGAACAGTCAGCACGCACCGATCATTATCCCCGAGGGCGCAGATCTGGAAATCTTTGGTGTCGCTACAAATGTGATCCATAGCCTTCGTAAGTTATGAGCACCACCTTTGCCCTGGTCGATTGCAATAATTTCTATGCAAGCTGCGAACGCTTGTTTCGTCCAGACTTGAAAAATACCCCGCTTGTGGTTCTCTCCAATAACGATGGCTGCATCGTTGCGCGCAGCCAGGAGGTCAAGGATCTTGGCATCAAGATGGGTACGCCTCTTTTCAAAGCGAAAGACGAGATCGAGAAGCATGGCATTCAGGTTTTTTCCTCCAACTACACTCTCTACGGCGACATCTCTGCCCGGGTTATGCAAACGCTGGAGCAGTTCAGCCCCCATGTCGAGGTTTACTCTATCGATGAAGCCTTCCTGGATGTCTCCGGCATCCGTGCTTTGAGCGATCATGGCCAATTGATCCGCTCCATTGTCATGCAACACGTCGGCGTCCCTGTTTGTGTCGGGATCGCACCGACCAAAACACTCTCCAAGCTGGCGAATAATGCGGCCAAGAAGTTCAAGGCAACCCAGGGGGTTGTTGATCTCACCGACCCGGAGCGCCAAAAACGCCTTATGCAAATCACGCCGGTCTCCGACGTCTGGGGCGTTGGTCGTAAACTGACCGAAAGTCTGCAAAAGATCGGCGTTGATACGGCTTTGCGTTTGGCCCAGATGGAGCCTCGTTATGCCCGCCAACGCCACTCTGTGGTCCTGGAGAGGACCATTAGCGAATTGAACGGAGAAAGCTGCCTGGAACTCGATGAGGCCTGGCAGCCAAGGCAACAGATCATCTGTTCTCGATCATTCGGTGAAAAGTTGACGCAATACTCTGATCTGAAAGAGTCCGTCTGTGAGTTTGCTGCACGGGCGGCCGAAAAGCTGCGTCGAGATAAGCAGCTGGCCATGATGGTGAACGTTTTTGTCCGCACCAGCCCCTTCGATAAGACGGGGCCTGGCTACTCCAACACGGCGACGGGTACACTTACCCAGTCAAGCTCTGATACGCGAAAGATTCTGGATCTGGCCATCCGACTATTCGACATGGTTTGGCGAGACGGTTATCGCTATGCCAAAGCAGGGGTGATGTTGGGGGACTTCTGTTCGCCGAATGATGTTCAACCCAGTCTCTTTGACAGTCAAAAAGGCCGTTTAGAGAATGAGGCCTTAATGAAGGTGATCGACACCATTAACCAAGGTGGGCAGGGCAACATATGGTTTGGTGGGCAACGGCCGAAAAAAGATTGGTTCATGAGACAGGCGAATGTTTCCCCTGCATATACAACACGTTGGAGAAGTATTCCTAAGGTAAAATGAAAGCCTTCCATGATCGCTTTGGATGCCTGTCCCCCCCGAGCCTTCAAGCTTCAGACCAGAAGATCAAGTTTTTCCTGCTCCGGATTGATGCAACGTCATCCTCATGACCAGCAAGAGCACGAGCAGCAAGAGT
>JAOUDB010000173.1 GCA_029859485.1 Desulfuromonadales bacterium
ACGACTTCCACACCTGATGTTTTATGGTAGAATTGTGCCTTGCTTCAACCAAACTGATATTACGAGGGAATAAATGAAATTAAAGATTCTGGTTTTTGATGATGATGTGAACATCCGCAACATGCTTAAAACTGCCCTCGAGAGTAAAGGGCATGAAGTGACAACTCTCGCTGACCCGACTGAGTTTAAATATTTCGACCAACTGAACTGCCCCTGCCCAGTAGGCGAGCCCTGTGCTGACGTCCTGATTGCGGATATCGTAATGCCAAAGATTGAAGGGATTGATTTCTGTAAAAAACTCAAGGCTTCTGGCTGCTGGCCTCTTGCCAAGGGCAACGTTGCCATTATCAGCGGCTACCTGACAATTCACTACATGAATGAGTTAAATGAGTTGGGCATTCACTACATGCGCAAGCCATTTGAGATGAAAGAGATGTTCGAATGGATAGAACAATGTCAGGCCCGGATCGAAGATTCTCCCGAATAGCCCCACCGTATCGAAAGTAACCTATGAACAACTACGCAATTGTCCGTCAGGAACACCTCAACCACTACGGATTTCTTTTTGGCGGGGCACTCTTACAGTGGGTTGATGAATACGCCTGGCTGGTCGCCTCCCTCGATTTCCCTGGCTGCCCTCTGGTCACGGTCGGCATGGACCAGATCAGCTTCCGTAGGCCTGTAGCCAACGGCTCAATCCTGCGCTTCAACATCCAGCCGATTAAACGCGGCCAGTCATCCGTCCAGTACACCGTCGATGTCTTCGCTGATGCTCCGGGCTCCTCATCAGAGACCGACGTCTTCTCAACCACCATCACCTTCGCGCAGGTCGACAGCGATGGGAACAAGCGCCCTCTCCCCAGGAAAGACAAGTTAAGGTCTGAGGAGGAGTGACTTGAGGGCTGGGGCTGGGGGCTGGGGGCTGTGGACTGGAGGCAGCATCAATCAGCAACGTCAATCTCAACAAAACACCACCCGATATCATTAAAAAAAGGCTAGGTGGTCACTTTCAGCTTTACGAGGAAACTTTTTCCCATCGTTGCCATACCCACCAAAAGACCACCGGCGAGGACACCGACAATAGCGTTCATGAGGGTCGGCATCAGTGCAGATGCGACATCTCCAACGAAGGGGATGTTCCGAACTGGCCCCACCAAATGGTGCGTTAGTTCATGCGTGCCGGGAAGTCCATGCATCAAGATACCGCCGCCAACCAGGAACATTGCGGCCGTACCTACAACCGAGAGGGTTTTCATCAACAGTGGAGCAAGACTTAACAGACCAGCGCCGATCTTTCGGCGCACCCTTCCCCATGCGTCAAGCTCAGGGACCTTGACAAGATACAGACCAACATCATCAATCTTGACGATGCCCGCAACAAGCGAATAGACACCGGCTGTTATAAGCAGGGCCATTCCTGAGACCACGGCGATCTGAACTGCCATGGGAGAGTCCTGAACAGTTCCGATGACTATAACAATAATCTCAGTTGAGAGGATGAAATCTGTTCTGATAGCACCTTTGATTTTTTTTCGTTCAAGCCCGACCACATCCGCCTTTGGATCGGCCAAAATCTTAATTCTCTCAGCCCTCCTCTGCCCCATCTCCTCCTTGCGATGAAAAAGACTATAGGCAACCTTCTCAAAACCTTCAAAGCACAAAAAAGCTCCCCCGAGCATCAGCAACGGGGTGATAACCCATGGCATGAATGCGCTCAGCAAAAGAGCTGCGGGAACGAGAATCAACTTGTTCTTAAACGACCCTTTTGCAACGGCCCACACAACAGGAAGCTCGCGCTCGGCACGAACTCCGCTCACCTGCTCCGCATTCAGTGCCAGATCATCACCAAGCACTCCAGCGGTTTTTTTGGCCGCAACCTTGGTCAGCAGGGCGATGTCATCAAGAAGGCTCGCGATATCATCTATCAGGGTGAGTAAACTGGTTCCTGCCAAAAGTCATTCTCCTCAATAGGCATACTGATAAAAACTTGGAACAAAAAACATTCAATGCAGAGTCACGGTAGCGCAGTGAAAAGCTCAGGCAAAATTACCACGAAAAGTTAAAACAACATGAATTTATTTGGCAAATTTTCTTAATGGTTGAATGACAATGCAAACCGTCACCACGTTAATCGTCGTTACAAAAGTTTTACCTTCTGCCCATCGGGATCAAGGCATAATAAACACCATAGGATCAGCATTGAGCCCGCAAAGATAGTGGAGACGAATAATGCGAACCGAACAAGACATCCCTCGCTACAGCGTTGGCGAAGAAATAGCCAATAGTATTACCCATGGTTTCGGGCTACTGCTTGCGATTACTGGCATGGCCGTACTCATTAACTTCGCCAGTCGGTTGGGCAACACCTGGCACCTGGTCAGTTGCAGTATCTTTGCGACGACCTTGATTCTGCAGTACGCATTCTCCACCCTTTATCACAGCATCCAGATTCCCCGTGCAAAAAGCATCATGCGAGTTCTCGACCATTCCGCCATATTCCTACTGATCGCGGGAACCTATACACCCTTCATGCTTGTCAACCTGCGTGGGGTTTGGGGCTGGTCTCTCTTCGGTATCGTCTGGTCACTGGCCTTGCTAGGCGTACTTTTCCAGGTGTCACTCTTGCGGCGCTGGCAGGGCATTTCCCTGTCGCTCTATATCGGGATGGGATGGATCGTTGTCATCGCAATCAAACCGATGCTCGACTCCGTTGCAACAGGGGGGCTGATCTTACTTTTATCAGGTGGATTGGCTTACACTTCCGGGGTGATTTTCTATCTCTGGAAAAGCTTGCGTTACCATCATGCCATCTGGCACGGCTTTGTCTTGCTGGGCAGCATCCTGCACTTCTTTGCCGTACTTTTCTACGTCATTCCTCTGGCGTAAAAAACAGATCAGATAATTCGTTTACCAAAGAGTGATGCTGTCAATTCAACCGCACAGATGGCTGTTTTGTTAAGGTTATCGAGGATAGGATTGATCTCGACGATGTCGAGAGAACTCAGGCGCCTGGTGTCTGCCACTAGTTCCATCAACAGTTGGGCCTCGCGATAGGTTAAACCTCCGGGAACCAGTGTCCCGGCACCGGGTGACGCCTGTGGATCCAGCGCGTCAATGTCCAGGCTGACATGTAAACGCTTGCGGTGGCTCAAGCGTTCGAGAGCTTCACCGGCAACTTTCCACATACCCCGTTCATCAATATCACGCATCGTATATACAGTAATGCCGCTCTCACGCAGATTATCACGCTCTTTTGCATCAAGATCGCGAACACCGATCAAGACAACATCTTCCGGCAAGAGGCTCGCTCCAGGCCGACCGATATCGACAAGATCCGGGTAACCATGACCGAACAATAACGCCAGGGACATGCCATGGATGTTGCCAGAGTTTGAGGTCGCCATGGTATTGAAGTCGCCATGAGCGTCAACCCAGAGGACACCACAGGGTTCCTCCTGTGTGACACCGGAGATGGTACCAACCGCGATTGAGTGGTCGCCACCGAGGAAGATAGGGATATAACCATTGGCAACAGCCTGCTGGCCTGCGGCACAGGCCTCCTCGCAAATTTGTCGCATAGAGGGGAGATAATTGCTCTGACGTTCGTGATTCAGTGATTCACGAACCGGGACCTTGAGGTTGCCCGAGTCATGAACTTCGTAACCAAGCTTTTCCAGTCGGGCAGCGAGCCCTGCGTAGCGTAAAGCTCCAGGGCCCAGATCGACGCCACGATGCGACTGGCCCAGGTCGACGGGCACACCAATAATCTGCACGGCCTTTTTCATAAGCTCACCTCACCCCACCTGCTTCACTCTTTAAGATTGTTCCACAGGTTGACCATGAAATCCTGCGCGTTGGTCAATATTGCAACGGCCTGCGCAGAGCCGCGGTTTGCCAGTTTATCGGCACTGAACTCCGACATATCAACGATATAGAAGAACACCGGGCGCACATCACCATCTTCGGTGACACGGTAACTTGGAACCATATTACCGAAAGCGATCGAGTGAAGTTGCGTCGCGAGAGCGACCACCGTCGTCGCTTTGCGGGCGTGCTCACGCATGGCATCCTGTGCCTCGTAAACGTCTGAGATCACTTCAGGGAGAGGTCCATCATCCCTAATGGAGCCTGCCAACACATAAGGCACATCATGCTTTTCACAGGCATAGATGATGCCGTCTTTTAAACCCAGGTCTTCAATGGTTTTGGAAATCGAACCACGACTGCGCACTTCATTGATGATGTCGAGGTGGTTGTAATGACCAAGAGGCCTCAGTGTTTGGGAATAGATGTCCTGCCCTAGTCCGGTCTGGAAAAAAGCCGCCTCGAGGTCGTGAGTAGCCAGAGCATTGCCCGCCAGGAGTCCGTGACAGTAACCATTTTCGACGAGGCCCTGCATGGCATCACGGCTGTCCTTGTCGAATGCAACAGCAGGTCCGAGGACCCAGACGATGTGGCCATGGTCACGGTCATGACGAAGGACGTCGTACAGGTTGTCATAATGGCGGGAGAAAGGCGTCTCTCGTGTGCCCCGGGTACGAAAGGAGAACTTATCTGCGTTTTCTTTAGATGGGGGCTGAAAACCCTCAACATGGACGTAAATGCCCTCTTCTCCATGTTCGGTCCGTCCAACGACCACTTGATCGCCTTTGCGAACCCGACGAGCCTCGACGACATCGACAGAGACCCCATCCAGAACCATCACCGCATCCATGCGGCTTTCCGGAGCAAGCACCCAGTGCCCGTCACCCAGGTGAACATACTCAGGATGATTTGACGTGCCATGAAAATTTCTCGGCACGACACCGTCAGCCGGCACAACCTCAACCGAAACAACAGGAGCGTTAACCAGGTGTGGCGCGGTAAAATCAGGAGGATTGTAACCAGGAATAGTGGGCATAACAGGAATCTCCTTAGTGAAAGCATAAACGAGCTTTACTTCATATTCTCAAGCGAACAGGGAATGTCAAGCAGGACGCTAACGATAAGACAGATAAAACAGCCCGCACTCAGTCACGTTCAATGACTTTTGTGACTGCGAACCAGTTTGCTAGCAGGATGACTGCGACAACCAGGATACCGACCGTGCCGAGGGGACTCTTCATGCCTTTATTGAGCATATCCATAACGAAGACACCCAGGTAGCAAAGAGCGATAAACTTGTTGGCTGTGCTGGCCCATTTCTCTCGGCTACTCCACCCAAGGCTTAGAATAGTCACATTGGCGAGGCCATAGGCTGTCGTAACATAGGCAAACACCATCAATCCGTGAGCAGCGGTATCAGACAGAATGATGTTCATGCCATACATAACAAAGAGGAAAGAGCTGAGGATGCTGATCCCGGATAAGCCATACATCAAAATCGTATCGTGTTTCTTCATAAGAACCCTTGCTATTTAAAGGTGGATGAATTAATCGCAGAAAAAGATTTCATATTTATACAAGTTTCAAAGCCAGAATGCATTGGTTTTCTCTCTGCTACGGCGTTAATTGGCGACAGCAGAGGCGTTCTTGCGTGTTGCCAGGTAGATACCCAGTCCAATCAGAACAACCCCTACCCCGTGATACCATCCGAATACTTCACCGAGAAAAGCAACAGCCATCAACCCTCCGAACACGGGCATCAGATGAATAAAAAGGCCAGCACGATTGGCTCCGACCAGTTCAACCCCACGATTGAAGCAAAGGTAAGAAACGATTGAAGGGAAAACCATGACGTAGGCGAGCACCAACAGTGTTGATGGGTTGAGCTGCATGCTGGCTACAGTGAAGGTCTCCCAGAGATAGAGAGGCACAAGCAAGATTGACCCAAGCCAGAAGGTTGTCGCGATAAAAGCCAGGGGATGAGCACGCGGACGTTTCCGCAACATAACCGAGTAACCTGCATAGCAGGCGATTGCAGTAAAGACCAGGAGGTCGCCACGATTGAAGGATAAAGCTAGCAGCCTTTCGAAATCGCCCCGGGCG
>JAOUDB010000174.1 GCA_029859485.1 Desulfuromonadales bacterium
CGGCCGAAAAAAGATTGGTTCATGAAACAGGCGAATGTTTCCCCTGCATATACAACACGTTGGAGAAGTATTCCTAAGGTAAAATGAAAGCCTTCCGTGATCGCTTTGGATGCCTGTCCCCCCCCGAGCCTTCAAGCTTCAGACCAGAAGATCAAGTTTTTCCTGCTCCGGATTGATGCAACGTCATCCTCATGACCAGCAAGAGCACGAGCAGCAAGAGTGTAAAGTAACCAACAAACCAGGGGAGGGAGTTGATAAAGACTTGGTTTTTCAGTGCTGCTTCAAGCAGCCCCGGTTGGGACTGGATCGTCTGCTCGCGTAGAAATGCAAGCAGCAGCGCATAGAGCAGACCTATGCCACCGTAGCCCAGGTTGAGGAACAGACCTTTGAAGCTTAAGACCGTGGCGCGCTGTTCGGAGCTGGTGGCCTGGTTCAGGTAATGACTGAGGAAAAAACCCATCATGTACATACAGCTGAAGAGCAGCAGTGCCGGCAGCAGCCCAACCCAGGGCCAGACGAAACACATCCCGCTCAGACCGAGCAGAATCAAGGTTGCGGTGAAGAGCAGGTTAAAGAGAGGGGTGCGTCGTTCTGTCAGTCTGCGCGCCAGCACCGGCATGACAAAACCGCCCATCGCCAGAAGCGAGCCGAACACTCCGAACAAGGCTTCGGGGATCTCGATCAGTCGGTAATACTGGCTCGCCATGGTCAGCAGCATGCGGATCACGCTGTCTCCAAGCAGACCACACAGCAGCAACATCAGCACAAACGGGGTGCGAAAAATCCAGCGGCTTGCCTGCCAGACCAGCCGGAAGGCCAGCCTGCTTGTCTCTTTACCGCTGCCTGGAGCGAGCTCTGCCGTTGTCACTTCTCGCATCCTCAAGGTCGTCAACAAGGTCAACAGTGCTGAGCCGAGGGTGAAGTAGATTGGCAGACGCAGCGTGGTGTCGGCGGTGATCTGCCAGGACAGCCCAGCCAGGCTCATGAGTCGCTGCAGCAAAACCGGGTCGTAAAGCAAGCCGCCAAGGGTCATGGCGATGATGAAGCCGGCCGACTGTATCTGGATCTGTCGTTCTAGCACCCGACCCCAATCGGCACTGTCACCTTGCTGTTGCAGACTGTCGTAGGCCAGGGCTTCGTCGGCGCCGCTGGCCGCTGCCTCTGCCATGCCGCTGAGAATCCGGTTGACGACAAAAGCCCAGAACAAGAGCTCCAGATTGCCGCGCGGCACGAAGGCCCAGAGGGCAATCTCAACCACCATCAGGCTGCTTGCAAAGACAAGCAGGTTGCGGCGACCGAAGCTGTCGGCCAGGGCTCCGGAGGGAACCTCGCAAAGCACGATGGTTGCCGCCCACACTGCATTCAAGATGGCGAACTGAGAAAGGGTTAGACCAAAATCGAGGAACAGGATTGAGAAGACCGGGTAATAGAAACGCGCGTTGAACAAAACCCGAAAGATAATGAACAGCCGAACGTTGGGTATCTGGAAGGGTGAGGTGACGGCTAGGCTCATGATCGTAGGGATCCATTGTTGGCATGCAGTTGTCAGGAGAACCCGCTCTGCTTTCATGATATCCAACTTTGTAATCTTAACGCAAAATTCCGCGCTTTAAATTTTCAGACAATATTTATAACGTCCGTTCGCTTTGCTCACTCGAGACACGGGGTGCGCAGAGAACACAGAGGAAGAAAAAACTACAAAGTTTCATTTTGGTTGGTCTTTCTCTGCGGTCTCTGCGCCTCCGTGTGAGGCAGGTTTTGCTTTTGTTTTGCAGTTGTCCGTGATTGTACGTGCCAAAATGGTTTTTCCGTATTGCAATCGACCAATCAGAGCCCAACTTGAGTAAAGCAGATGACCCGATACAATTATTCAGGCCATACAGTAATTGTTTGTGGCTTTGTTATAATGAGGTTGGCAAATACAATGAGCAATAAAGGGGCGCTATGGATCTCCGAAACACTCGCACCACTATCCTCAACGAAGGCTCTGTTGAGGACAAGCGTGCCGAAATCCGTGATTATTTCCAGAAATCATTCACAATCGACGAGCGGCTTTACGAAACGCTGGCCAACGACCAGGCTTTCTACCTGCGTGCCGAGCCGCTGCGCCATCCGCTGATTTTCTATTTGGGTCACACCGCGGTCTTTTACGTCAATAAGCTGATCGTCGCCAAGATCATCGAGGAACGCATCAATCCCCACTATGAGGCGCTGTTTTCCATCGGCGTCGACGAGATGTCGTGGGATGATCTGAATGACGACAACTATGACTGGCCAAGCGTCGCCGAGGTCAAGGCCTACCGTGACCAGGTCCGGATTATGGTTGATCATGTGATCGAGACACTTCCCCTCGCGCTGCCCATTGATTGGGACAACCCTTTCTGGGCGATCATGATGGGGATCGAACATTCACGCATCCACCTGGAGACCTCTTCTGTCATTATCCGCCGTCTGCCCCTTGATCAGGTGCGGCCGTTGCCGCTCTGGGAGATCTGCGAGGAATCGGGTGTGGCTCCGCAAAACCAACTTTTGCCGGTTGCAGGCGGCACTGTCACTCTCGGCAAGGGCCGAAACCATGCGCTTTACGGCTGGGACAACGAGTTCGGTCGACACCAGTTTCATGTGGACGATTTCGAGGCCAGCAAGTACCTGGTGTCGAACCGGGAATTTATGGCTTTTGTCGAGGCTGGCGGCTACCGAAACGAGACCTGTTGGACCAAGGAGGGCTGGCGTTGGCTTGGTTTCAGCGAAAGCGAACAACCGCTCTTCTGGGTCAAAAGCGGAAGCAGCTATCGTTTACGCACTATGGCCCGGGAGATTGCCATGCCCTGGGACTGGCCGGTTGAGGTCAACTACCTCGAAGCCAAGGCTTTTTGCAACTGGAAGGCCAAAGAGAGCGGCCTGCCGATCCGCTTGCCGTCCGAGGATGAATGGTATCGGCTGCACGACCTGCATGAGATCCCCGATCAGCCCTACTGGCCGCAAGCTCCGGGCAATATCAACCTCGAGTACTGGGCCTCTTCCTGTCCGGTGAACCGCTTCTCCTTTGGCGATTTTTTTGATCTGATCGGCAACGTCTGGCAGTGGACTGAAACACCGATTTCCGGCTTTACCGGCTTCGAGGTGCACCCCTGGTACGACGATTTTTCTACACCGACCTTTGACACCCAACACAACCTGATCAAGGGCGGCTCATGGATTTCCACCGGCAACGAGGCGACCCGCGATGCGCGTTACGCTTTTCGCCGGCACTTCTTTCAACATGCGGGCTTCCGCTATGTTGCCGCTGAGCAGGAACTGGAAGGCACCGAAGCGATGTACGAGACCGACGATTCCGTCGCCCAGTACTGTGACGCTCATTTCGGACCGGTGAAATTCGGTGTGCCTAACTTCTCTGCCCAGTTGGTGAAGATTTGCCTGCAATTCTTGGCCGATCGGCCGAAAAACCGCGCCCTCGATCTCGGCTGCGCGGTGGGCCGCTCCAGCTTTGAGCTGGCCAAGCATTTCAACTTTGTCACAGGCATCGACTTCTCTGCACGCTTCATCCGCATCGCCCACCAGTTGCAGGAAAAGGGCGTGACCCATTACCAGCTCCCGGAAGAGGGTGAGATTGTTTCTTTCCACGAGACGCGTCTGAGTGACTTCGGCTTGTCCGAAAATCGCGATAAGATCGAGTTCGTGCAAGGCGATGCCCATAACCTGAAGCCGCAGTTCACCGGTTACGACCTGGTGCTGGCAGCCAATCTGCTTGATCGGCTCTACGATCCGTCACATTTCCTGTCGAGCATTCATGAGCGGATCAATCCCGGGGGGCTGCTGGTGCTTGCTTCGCCCTATACCTGGCTGGAAGAATTTACCAAGAAGGAAAACTGGGTTGGCGGAATCCGCCTCGCTGGAGAGCCCTTCACCACTCTGGATGGGCTGACGCAACAACTGGGCAGCCATTTCCGCATGCTCGAAGAACCGCGTGATGTCGAATTCGTGATCCGCGAAACGGCGCGCAAGTTCCAACATACCATCTCGCAGTTGAGCGTCTGGGAGAGAACCTCCTGATGACGCCCCGCTTTGATATTGAGCGAGCCCGCCGCGAAACCCGTGGTTGTGAAGAGCGCATTCATTTCAACAACGCCGGTGCCTCTCTGCCGCCGATTCCGGTGGCCGATGCTCTCTACGACTATTTGCGCGAGGAGGAAGAGCAGGGCGGCTACGAAGTCATGGTCCGGCGTGCTGCGGAACTGGACCATTTTTACACCGCTGCCGCGCAGCTGCTCAACTGTTCGGCCGATGAAATCGCCTTTGCCGACAGCGCCACCCGGGCCTGGAACGCCGCCTTCTACGCCTTCGATTTTCAGCCGGGAGACCAAATCCTCGCCAGCAGCGCCGAGTATGGCAGTAGTTTGGTGGCCCTTCTGCACCAGGCAAAGCGCCTTGGGGCCGAGATCTCCTGGGTGCCGGATGACCCCACGGGCCAGATCGACATCAACAGCCTTGAGAGCCAGATCGACAAGCGGGTCAAATTGATCTGTCTCACCCAGGTCCCCTCAGGTAGCGGTTTGGTCAACCCTGCTGCAGAGGTCGGCAAGGTCGCAAAAGCGGCAGGCATCCCTTACCTGCTGGATGCTTGCCAGGCTCTTGGTCAGATGCCGGTCGATGTCGATCAGCTCGGCTGTGATCTCCTGTGCGGTACCGGTCGCAAGTTTCTACGTGGCCCGCGCGGCACCGGCCTGCTCTATGTGCGTAAAAGCCTGCTCGAACAACTCGAACCCAACCAACTCAACCATCACGCTGCACCATTACTGTCTGCCAACAACTACCAGCTCCGCAGCGATGCAAAACGCTTCGAATGTTGGGAACGCAGCTATGCCGCTCAGCTTGCCCTCGGTGTCGCCATTGACTATGCCCTCGCCTGGGGACTCGGAGCTATCAGCGAGCGGGTCAGATTCCTTGCTGCAACACTGCGCCAAAAACTCGCCGATATCGACGGGGTGACCATTGCTGATCAGGGGCTCGAGCCGTGTGCTATCGTCACCTTCTCCTGTGCACAGATACCTGCCGATCAGTTGCAGCAACAGCTGGCACTTCGGCAGATCAACACCTCAAGCGTGCCTTTCTCTGCCAACCCTGTCAGCTCTGAAAAGCTTCACCACCCGGCCTTGCTGCGTGCCTCGCCGCATTACTACAATACCGTTGAGGAAATTGAGCACTTTGTCGCCGAGCTGAAGCAGCTTCTTTAAAAGAAAGTTCTTGGAATGTTGAGACCTGACAACTGTCGCTGATTGAGATGTTCCTCACCTTTTGTTCTGAATTTCCACTCTGTACGGACGTAGCTCAAGTCTTGACCAATGGCCGTATAGAGCTGAAGCCTCCGTCAACAGCCAAAACCTGCCCGGTTACCCATTCCGCCTCATTAGCGAGTAACCAGCAGATGGCCTTAGCCGCATCATCGACATGACCATAACGGCCAAGTGGATATTGAGCAGCAAGTTGTTCTTCGGCCTTTGCTCCTTTGAAAAACCCTTCTGTTGCCGCACTGCGAATCAAGCCGAGAGCGATCCCGTTAATGCGTATTCCTCGACCGGCATAATCAGCAGCAGCACTTCGGATTAGCCCTTCCACACCTGCTTTTGCAGCCGCGATCGCCGCATGGTTGCCAATCCCAATGCGTCCGGCAATGGAACTGACCAAAACAGCAGATCCGCTAGTTTTATGATCTAACAGTCCCTGGATGAATTTCTGCAGGGTGAAGAAGGCGCTGTCCAGATTATTCTGCAGGCAGGATCGATACTGTTCCTGTGTCGTGCGGTGCATCGGTCTGATTATGATGCTGCCCGCACAGTGAGCAAGCAGTGTGGGAGGCTCACCGTATTGGCTGTTGATCGCATGAAAGAGCTGATCGACCGCTTCCGAACAGGAAAGATCTGCGGAGACCTTCAACCCATCGGCT
>JAOUDB010000175.1 GCA_029859485.1 Desulfuromonadales bacterium
TACCTTCTACTTCTTCGTTTGTGTTTTCGTTACTTTCCATTATTAACCAGTTACCCCCTAGCAAATTCCGCCGTAAAAACGGTGGTATGGCTCTTAGGCCATGGTCGGCGAACATAGCACAGCCTCAGGGAAAATTCAAACCTTTATTTTCCGTACAGAAGCGGGATATGAAGTAGGGGTAAAGCGGGCAATTAAGCGGGTTGAGAGGGTCTTGGGAAATGTCGGCAAAGTTAAAGGTGAAGAAACTGTTGAATATCGCCTGCCAGAGCCCCTCTGACAGCCTACACAAAATGTCTGCCAAGGAACTTATGGTCAATTCGTCAAGAGCCTTCGGCCTCGGATGCCAACGCCGTAATCCTTGCAAGGACCTCATCAATAAGCCAGCGCGGCGTGGAGGCACCAGCAGTGACTCCCACCCTGTTCACGGAAGCAAAACATTCGGGTTCGATCTCTTCCGCTGTTTCAATATGCCAGGTTCGAGGCTGAATTTCACGACAGATCGCGGCAAGACGGGAGGTATTGGCGCTGGCATGACCACCGATAACAAACATCAGGTCAACGTCCAGGGCAATTTCATGAGCCTCGTTCTGCCGAACCGAAGTCGCATCACAGATGGTATTGTAGATTCTCAGTTCCTGGCTTTTGGCCAGACAAACATCCATGATGTCCTTCAGGTTTTCATACAACTGGGTGGTCTGCGCGACGATCCCGACTTTCTTCATGCGCGGCAGTGCCGATGCCTGATGAGCATCAGCAACGACATGAACCAGGGCTTCGCCTGCGTAGGAGACGATCCCCTGAACTTCCGGATGTTCCATCTCACCGACAATGACAACCGTATAACCTTCATCACTGAGTCGGGCGGCGTACTCCTGAGCTTTTTTGACAAAAGGACAGGTCGCATCAACAATAGTCAGGTTGCTCTCATGGATTTCTTCCATCTCTTCCGAGGTAATCCCGTGAGAGCGGACAATCACTGAACCAGGCGGAATATCCTCTACCTTGGAGACAACCTTCACGCCCTGCTCTGCAAGCCCTTTCACGACCTGCGGCGAATGAATGACCGGCCCGAGAGAACAGATGTTCTCATGCTTGGAGGCCGCCTCAAAAGCCATCTGTGTGGCACGTCTGACGCCGAAACAGAACCCGGCACTTTTTGCGAGAACAATTTCCATGGTTTCAATCCGAAAAGGAGGCTCTCAGCTTTGACGATATTCGTCGATCACTGTGAACATGCGTTCGAGGACCTGAGCGATGTTCAAATCCGTGGTATCTATGACAATGGCATCATCGGCCTGTCTTAGCGGAGAGTTCGTACGGCTGGTGTCGGCAATATCCCGAACCTGAACCTCGGAGATGGTGCGAGCCAGATCAACGTCAGCACCTTTTGTCTGCAGTTCGAGGAAACGTCTTTGGCCGCGAACTTCCGACGAAGCCTTGAGGAAGAATTTCACATCGGCATTGGGGAACACAACCGTGCCGATATCCCTGCCCTCGAGGACAACACCGCCATCAGCACCGAGAACTCTTTGGCGCTCAACCATGGCCTGGCGAACTTCAGGACAAGCCGCGACGGAGGCGGTCAGAAGACTGATCTCCGGTGTGCGGATCTGTGCAGAGACATCCTCACCATTCAACAACACACGCTCTTCCTTCTCTCCGCGTACAAACTCTATAACGATTTTTTCACAAAGCTGCTTTAGTGCTGCATGGTCTTTCGAGTCAATCCCCTGCCTTAATGAAGCAAGAGCAACGGCCCTGTACATCGCACCGGTATCGAGGTTGATATAACCGAGGTCAAGAGAGAGCAACTTACTCAAAGTGCTCTTGCCCACACCCGAGGGGCCATCTATGGCGACAATCAGTTCTTTCATATCTTAAAGCTGCTTTCTATTCTAAGTTGAATTTACCGAGAAGATTCCAGAATCCAGGGAAAGAGGTTTCCGTACAGGCGGCATCCTCTATCGTCACACTGCCTCTTGCCGAAAGAGCAGCGACAGCCAGACTCATGGCAATCCGATGATCGCCATGCGATGTCACTGTGCCACCGTTAAGTTGTTCAACACCCGCAATCACCATACCATCGGGACGGCCCTCAACCTGACCTCCCAGCTTGCCAAGCTCACTGACCATGGCATCGATGCGATCGGTTTCCTTGACTCGCAACTCTTCCGCATCACGGATTGTTGTGGTCCCTTCGGCCAACGCGGCAGCGACACTGATCACAGGAAATTCATCAATGGCACGGGGTACCATATCGCCACAGATTTCAATGCCTTTCAGCTGGCTGTGCCGAACCAGGACATCGGCAACCGGCTCGCCGGACTGTTCCCTGATATCGAGCATTTCCATTTGCCCACCCATGGCGACCAGGATATCGATGATTCCACTACGGGTGGGGTTGATACCGACATTGCGGATCAACAGCTCTGCACCCTGAGTAATCAAACCGGCGACCATAAAAAAGGCCGCGGAAGAGACATCTCCAGGGACAACCACCTCTTGTCCCAAAAGTCGTGGCCGGCCGGTCATACTTACACCACCCTCAAAGGGCCTCACCTCGGCACCAAAACAGGACAGCATGCGTTCGCTATGATCCCGCGACAGGTGTGGTTCGGTCACCGTCGTTTCGCCATCAACAGAAAGACCGGCCAGAAGAACGGCTGACTTAACCTGGGCGCTCGACACGGGAGAGGCATAGGTGGTTGGAGTAAGAGCACCACCCTGAATCGCCAGAGGAGCCCTTTCACCACCATCGCGGCCCCAGATTTGCGCGCCCATGGCTGCCAGGGGCGTCACGACTCGTTTCATCGGTCTTTTGCGCAGGTACTTGTCGCCGGTCAACACAGAAAAGAAATTCTGCCCGGCCAGCAAACCGGTCATCAAACGCATGGTCGTGCCGGAGTTACCACAATCAAGGACATCGCCCGGTTCTTTCAGGCCATTGAGCCCCACGCCCTTGATCTCAAGCGCATCTATTCCTGTCTGTGAGATGGTAACGCCCATGGACTCGAAAGCCTTCCAGGTGGACAGGTTATCCTCCCCCATCAGGAAACCACTGACTCGGGTCGTTCCCTCGGCCAGAGAACCGAACATGATCGAACGGTGCGAGATGGATTTATCGCCAGGGACGGAGACTTCACCGCGGAGGGTCTTAATGGGAGCGACAGTTCTGGTCTGTGATTGATTACTGTTCATTTAAAATACTGTCTTGTCTTTTAAGGAGTAAGAGGGACAGTCCACATTCAGGGACAGTCCCTAGAGGATTTCGTCACGGCTTTGCTTGGAACGGCGGAAGAATTCGAAAAGCCTCTCGTCCGAGCCGAGAGCAACATCTTCTTTTAGCTCTGCAAAAAAGGTCTCGAACTGTTCCATCATTTCGACCAGTGCGTCACGATTGGTCAGGGCGATATCCCGCCACATGGTCGGATCAGAAGAGGCAATGCGGGTAAAATCGCGAAAGCCGCCGGCCGAGTACTCAAGGATATTCTCGTCGTAACGGTCATAAGCACCAACAGCATTGACCAATGCGTAGGCGACCATATGAGGGAGATGACTGATCGCGGCAAGGACCCGGTCGTGCTTTTCAACGGGCATAATCACAACCTGGCTGCCGACGAGCTGCCACATCTGGCGCATGGACTCAACGGCAGCATCGGCAGTCCTCTCTGTCGGAGTCAGGATGCAGCGGCGCTCACGATAGAGGGTTGCAAACGCGGCTTCGGCGCCACTGTTCTCAGTTCCTGCGATCGGATGACCCGGAACAAAATGCACGTCGTCGCGCAGGTGCGGTTCAATCGCATCGATCACCGCCTGTTTAACACTTCCTCCATCAGTAATGATGGCACTAGGTTTGAGATGCGGCATGGCCTCTTTTGCCACCAACCCAAGAGACTGCACCGGCGTCGCCAGAAACACCACGTCAGCGTCTGTGACGCCTTCAGCCAAGTCTTGAGTAATGCTGTCGACCACGCCAAGACGCAAGGCCGTTTGCAGGTTCGGTAAACCGCGTCCGACACCGACCACATGGCCGACGACACCCGCTTCTTTCAAAGCCAGGGCCAGTGACCCTCCGATCAGCCCAACACCCACAACGGCAAGTTTATCTATGTAAAAGGTCTTCATTGTTTTATTCGTCGTTTCCTTGAATTTGCTTCTTCAACGTGCCTTTGGGTAAGAGCCTAGAATCTTCAGAAATTGGCAACAGGTCCGCAGCTCTTCTACCGCATCAGCAATATCCATGTCCTCTACATGACCGACCATATCAAGAAAGAAGATATACTCCCAGGCCTTGCCCTTCATAGGACGACTTTCAATCTTGGCCAGGTTGATATCACGTTTACTGAAAGGTTCCAGCATATGATAGAGAATACCCGCCTGATCCTTGACGCTGAACATGATCGAGGTCTTATCATTGCCGCTCGGGCTCTGCATTTCGTTACCGATCACCAGGAAACGGGTGAAGTTGTTGCGATTATCCTCAATCTTGTGTTCGACTACACGCAAGCCGTAGAGCGAGGCCGCAGTTTCGCTGGCAATTGCTGCGACACTGGCATCTTCAGCGGCCTGCTGAGCGGCAGAAGCGGTACTTGAGGCATCAACCAGAGGGATATCAGGCAGGTTCTCTTCCAGCCAGGTGCGGCATTGGCCAATCGCCTGGGGGTGTGAAATCACTTTACGCACATCGGCGGTCTGCCCGGATAGATTAAGAAGATCGTGAGAAACCGGCAAAAGGATCTCAGCGATAATCTTGAGGTCAGAGGACATGAACATATCGAGCGTGTGAGAAACCACACCCTCGTTAGAGTTTTCTACCGGGACGACACCATAGCTGGCCCTGCCCCTGCTGACCTCTTCGAAGATCGAGGAAATACTTTTTAACGGCACAAGTTGTGCCGAATATCCGAATTGCTGCATGGCAGCGACGTGGGTGTAGGTTGCCTGAGGGCCAAGAAAAGCAACCTTGAGAGGTTGTTCCAAAGAGAGAGAGGCCGAGATGATTTCACGGAAGACCCTACGTACGCCTTCATCGGGGAAAGGTCCTTTATTTCCGGAAATCAGGCGTTCAAAGATCGCCTTCTCACGGCTCGGCACATAGTACTCACCGCGCTTCTCATCCTTCGCCTTACCAACCGCAACCACCACTTCAGCTCGACGATTGAGCAGATCTAGAATCTGGTCATCAAGAGAGTCAATCTGTTGCCGCAAACTTTTCAGGTTCTTTGGGTCCACAAGGTCTGTCCTTTCCACTGTTCAGGGAATTTGTGAATTTATCCTATGAATCATTAAAAAGCAAGTAACCAAGGCTCTTATCACCGCTTGACCAACGACGTCCAGACCGCTAAACTCGCAGCTTAGTTTTCGATCTAAAACAGTGAAGCCATTGATTCGAACCTGGCCTGTCAGTGCAAATCATTTTAAGGAGCCTACCTAATGACTGTCGCTATAAAAGTTCACAACGCTATTGAGCGCTCATCCTGGATCAGGCGCATGTTCGAGGAAGGCGCCGCCCTGATTGCCGAATTCGGAGCCGAGAATGTTTACGATTTCACTCTGGGCAACCCCTCCGTAGAACCACCAGAAGCGTTTCATCGCGAACTGCGTCGCATCGTTGCCCAACCGGATCTCGGCATGCATCGTTACATGAACAATGCCGGGTATGAAGAGACCCGTGCTGCGGTGGCCAAAAATATCGCAAAATATTCCGGTGTACCGATCAACTCCAGTCACATCATAATGACCTGTGGCGCCGGTGGAGCTCTCAATGTAACCTTAAAAACAATTCTCAACCCTGGCGAAGAAGTTATTATTCTCACACCGTTTTTCGTTGAATATAAATTCTACGTTGACAACCACGGCGGCACTACAACCGAGGTCTGGACCGATCCGGAAACATTCCAACCCAACATCGATGCTATTGAGTCGGCCATTACAGATA